>CAJQRU010000068.1 GCA_905612355.1 uncultured Gammaproteobacteria bacterium | reverse complement strand
GGTCCGAAAATCGATACTGCCTTGCCCGGGAAACATGTGATGTTCTTTGTCTCCTAAATTATCGGCGACACGAACCTCGCGCATTCGTTCGATTCCAAAAGCATCGATAAATCCGTCAATCCCCTCTGGCACCAATGTCGCGTGGTTAATCGTAAAGGTCCAATGCAAATTGGGCGACTTGAGATGGTCGAAGTAGAACGCACACTCATCCGGCGTGTACCCCAAATAATTGACTTCAGCATCTGCTGGTTCACGGTTCATGTTTTCCAACAACAGATGCACCCCTTTGTCCTCAGCATAAACACAGGCCCGTTGAAGACGTTCAAGGCTCGCTTGTTTGCGTTGCTCATAGTCCGCGGTGAAATGGAATCCGGCATGAACGACGATCCATTCGGCATCAAGCCGAGTCGCCATGTCAATGTAGGCCCGTAGATACTCGTCTGCGGCTTGCCGAAAGAAATGGCTGTACTCAGCCATATTCACCCCGGAAAGCGTATGCAGTCCGAGATGAATGTCATGATCTTGGCACATCCCCTTCACCGTTTCGCAACGTGCTTCGTCAAAGTTCTCTATGGCATTGGCACCACTATCAAGCTGAATATCGATATAGAAGACTTCATTAACGGCGGCCCATGCCAGAGCGTCTTCCAACTTGGCTCTTCGGCCGACATCAACACCAATACGCTTTTTCAGATTGGATTGCATAGTCACACTTCTGTCAGTACCCACTTCGTTGGCAGGGCGCGATCTCGCCGTCAATGTAGCGGGCAGTGCTGTCTCTTTGGGCCAACCTCAGCCTAAACCTAACGAATTACCCCTGCATTACTATGGTACGCTAACACTGTGGTCTATGTTCTGAATTACTTTAATTACCAATGAGCATTATGAGAGGAACTATCATGCATAGCATTCAGGCGCGAAAACGTTTCGCCATTATAACTGCCCTTACCGCCGGTCTTGGTTTGCTGGCACTGACCAGTGTTGCCAGCAAAGCGGACAATAAGCCCGCCATCGAAGTGATCACCCACGCAGGAGCCGGTGGGGGTACTGACGTTAACTCGCGAATGATGATGCTACGCGGTCGCCGAACACTTAAACAAGACATGGTCGTGGTAAACAAACGTGGCGGTGGTGGTGCTGCCGCAATGAACTATTTTATGTCTCGGCCAGCCGATGGCAACACAATAATGACCTTCACGGTGGGTCATGCGATCACCATGGCTAAGGGGAAAACCAAGCTCAAAGTCGAGGACATGGCTCCGATTGCGCGCGGCACCAATGATCCGCAAATCCTGATGGTCAGCTGCAAGGCCAGCCCCTACAAGACACCCGAAGACTTTGTCGCGGGCATGAAAAAGGGCGACAAACTGAAGTTCGGCGGTACCCAGACCGGAACCATCGATCACATTACAGTGTACTTATGGGCGAAACGCCTTGGCGTGTCGATGCCGACTTACATTCCCTTCAAAGGTGGCGGGGAACTAGCGACGCAATTGGTTGCGGGTACCGTTGACGTTGGAACGCTGAACCTGTCTGAGGCTGCGGCCCCAGTCGAGGCCGGTGACATCTGTCCGCTCGTGATTCTCGCTCATGCTGGCATGGCGCCGATTCCCAAAGCAAAGACTGCAAAGTCAATGGGTATCGACCTGGTTCTCTCGACCACTCGTGGCTTCGTCACCCATGCTGGCGTCGACTCAGCGCGACGCGCCCAGCTGGAAAAGGGCATGGCCAAGGCGATGAAGCACTCAATGTATCAGGCTTATCTCAAGAACTCTGGCCTCGACACAACTTCGCCACAGCCCTCGGGCCCATGGGGCAAGCAGATCAGGTCCATGGTCGGAGAATTTGGCCCGGCACTCGAGGAAATGGGGCTTAAGTAGACCTCGTTGAAACGTTAGGCAGACGGTGCTTCCTTCGGGGAGCACCGTTGTGCACTTGTCATGCATTTTCTAGTCATTCCAGGCATCATTGCGGCCTTTTCCGTCGCCGTGATTTGTGCCTCTCTTCAACTCGAACTGTCACCCGCGATGATTGTGGGTGACAGCCTGCAACCGCGCGTCTTTCCGATCCTCCTAATGGTGATTAACTTGGTACTGGCCGCTTGTCTCGCTTTTCAGTACTGGACCAAATCACCCAAGAAGATCCATTGGGGAGGTCTCCAGACTTGGGGCTCAATCGCACTTTGGATCATTTTTTACCCCATCACGGTTTATATCGACATGCTGATAGCGATCGCAGTGATCATGTTCGCCATGTGCCTCTTGTGGGGTGAACGACGGATTCATGTCGCCGGTGCATTGGCGCTGGCCACACCGACCGTCATCTTTTTTCTCTTTGATAAAGCGCTTAGGGTTCGCTTTCCGCGCGGCCTATTGACTAACTGGTATTACGGGTAAGGGGTGATTCTGTGATCGACGCGCTACAGGCGATGGGATCGGTGCTTTTCGACCCCTATCTCATCGTTTTGATTTTCATCACCACCGTTCTGGGTGTGGTCATCGGCGTGCTCCCTGGTCTCGGCGCGACGACCGGCGCTGCCCTACTCTTACCATTTACGCTAACCATGCAACCGGTACACGCGATCGCCGTACTGGCGACGATTTACGTGTCGGCCACCTTCGCCGGTTCCATCACCGCCATATTGATCAACACGC
>CAJQRU010000067.1 GCA_905612355.1 uncultured Gammaproteobacteria bacterium | reverse complement strand
CAACAGTCACCACACTTTGGCCTTCGTCAGCGGGCTCAACCAGAACGACCGGCACTATATTCCCGCCGGAAGCGGCCGGCATGAAATCTGGAAGCGCCTTGCCCAATACTCCGTTTAGGACATCGTAACAGCGCGCTCCAGCGGCGGTCCTGATCCCAGAGGCTGCAGGAAATTCCGGGTTCAGAACACTACCGGGTGGCAGCGTGACAGTGACGTTCTTGAAGACCCCGGAGTTAACCGGGCAACTCGGATCCGTGCTAATTGCGTAATGTAATAACCGTAGCGTTACCCATGGATGGGATCGACCTAAAGTGACGATATTAAACGGCCCCAGGGTCTGTGCATCAGTCCCACGATAATCAAGATGAATACGACCGTCGTCTACCGTCATTTGAAGTCTTATTCTAACGGGCACTTGGGTGAATGAATCATCATCCAGATAATCCCAAAAATCGTACTCACCATCTGGGATTTGTCGAAAAGCCTCTCTTGCCTTTAGGCGACCATAATCAATAAGCGCGGATTGCATTTCAAGAAAACAGTCAATACCATACTGCTCGATCATCTCAGTTACTCGACGCTGTCCAACCTCAAGGGCGGCCAACATCGCTTTGATATCGCCTATATTCAAATCTGGCGTTCTTACGTTGTGTCGATAAATTGTCAAGAGATCTGGATTAAAGTCACCACCTTGAATAATTTTCATCGGTGGAATCAACAACCCTTCCTGAAACGCTTCACTATTGGTCGGTGAAACACTACTTGGCACCTTGCCCCCAACATCCGCAGAGTGCAAAAAAGACCAGCCATATCCTACGATATCTCCTTGGTAGAAATAGGGCCGTACCAGATTGAGGTCGGGAGTATGTGTGCACAACCCCCCAGACGCATAAGGATGATTAGTCATAATCACGTCACCCTCGGCGAGATCATCGACCGCATCGATCGTTGGTTTACAGTCCAGGTCAACGAAACCCGCGACACCGATGCCTACCGGAAAAGCAAAGAATTTTCCTTCCAAGTCCGCAATGGCCGTTCCAAAATCGGCTGTCTCCTTAACATAAAGAGTACGGCCTGTTCGTTGTAACGTGATGCCCATCTCTTCTGCCACAGCGGTTACTTTATGTAGCAGAATTTCCAACAAAACCGAGTCTAGGTTAACCATGAGATATCAGCTCCACACCTCTCCTATTACTCATGTTGGAGTTCGAGAGTTCCAGATGCCAGCACCCGGCCGTTCCATCCTGGCGACAGCCAGGTTGTCGTATCTTGTTGTTCGACTATAGCCGGGCCCGTGATGGTATGGCCCGCCTTCATATTCGATCGGGAAAAAACGTCTGCCTCAAACCTCTGCTGATTCCAGAAAACAGATCTTCTTCCCAAGGGGGGAATCTCATCCTCTGCATTTTCCAGCGTATTTACAGGAAGCGCTGGCAGCGGCCGGGCGACACTTAGTCGAACATTCATGATCTCAATTCCGCTATCGTTGTCGGGAAAGCCATAGGCGTTTGTGTGGGCCTCATGAAATAACGTGCTCACCTCCGAGGCTTTTCGTTCGCTCGATAGTCTTGATAGCACAACCTCTAACTCATACGCCTGCCCCACATAACGCATATCAGCCGCCACCCAGAGTACGGGATCTGCAAGCCCATCTCCTTGAGCACTCGCCCAAGTTCGGGCTTCTCCCTCCATCTCTCGGATAGCCTCCTCGACTGAATTTATCTCCACTCGCCCAGGCGGCAACCGGGTTCGGACACTACGTATAAAATCGCGTCTCACTTGGCTAGTAATCGCCCCATACGCGCAAAGCGTTCCTGGACTCATGGGTACGAGAACACCGCCAAGTTTTGCTTCCTGAGCCAATGCTGTAGCCAGTGTTGGTCCTGCGCCTCCATATGCCATTAGATATCGGCCACGTGGATCAACCCCTCGTTGGGCGAGCTCCTTATAAAGTTCGGACGACATCATCGCAGTAGCCACACGCAAAGCAGCATCTGCGACTTTAAGCGCCGAATCAACCCCCTCAAAGTCAAGGCCGGCGGACAACGTATCCAGCGCATTAATGGCCGCCTCACGATCCAATCGCATACGACCACCAAGAAATCTCTCGGGATCGATGAGACCCATCGCCACGAAGCAATCGGTAATCGTTGGATGAAGCCCTCCTCGCCCATACGAAGCAGGCCCCGGGTCAGCGCCAGCACTGTGGGGTCCCACTTTCAAAATGTTCTGATTGTCGAGCCACAAAATCGACCCACCACCAGCGCCGATCGCAGAGACATCAACGGTAGGCGAGATTAATGGGTAACCACCCGCCTTGGCATTTGTCGTCAATACCGGCCGACCCGCGCGGGTAATCGACATATCGCAACTGGTTCCGCCCATATCAATAGCAACTAATTCATCACGTTGATCATCAGCGCCCAGAGCGCAGGTAGCAACAACACCCGAGGCTGGCCCGGACAATAATGTATCGACGGGTCTTTGCCGTGCGGACTCGACACTCAGCGCACCTCCATTTGAGGCCGTTATATAAAGACTGGCGTCCAAACCTAATTTGCTAAGTCGCCTCTCTAGGCTGACGTAATATTCATCAAGCAGCGGATGGATGTATGCGTTCATTACCGCCAGCATGGTGCGTTCATACTCGCGTATTTCCGGCCATACTCGCGTCGATGGTGTAATCATAATCGATGGCAGTCGACTTTCCAGTGCGTCTGCAACTTCATATTCCAGCGCTGAATCGATATACGAATTAATCAATGCGACCGCCACTGAGCGGACCCCTAAGGCACGTATTTCCTCCGCCAGTCTGTCAAGCTCTACACTACCGGGTCTATTGATCACTGCACCCGTTGCGGAAGATCGTGCCCCGACTTCTAAGACTCGATCGCGCGGTATCAGCGGTTCATCACGTGGCAACAGAAAATTATAAGGAGAAGGCATTCTTCCACGTGCCAGTTCCAGTACATCTTTATTACCGTTTGACACAACCAAAGCGGTCTCACTACCCTTCTTTTGTAGGATCGCATTCAGTCCTAGAGTTGTTCCATGGACTACGACTGAAATATCTGATGGACCAACAAGACCTCTTGAGAAAATCTCTATAAGGCCTCGTTCAACCGCTAATGAAGGATCGAGTGGGGTACTTGCTTCTTTATGAGTAGTGGGCAACTTCGTTGCTGGCGAGAGCAAAACAAAGTCAGTGAATGTCCCACCGACGTCAATGCCGAGTCTAACGTCCATTAGCAAACCGCCCAACTAAACTCGTTAAATATTATCAATGCATCAACTTGCCGGCGCCATCGCATCCAGACCATAAATTCGCTCTACAATGAACAGACCGATGATGGCGACTATCAACTGTATTGAACTCGCCGCAGCGACAGATGGATCAAATTGATGTTCTAAATACGACAGCATCACGACAGGCAGTGTATTGGTATCGGCACTTCCGAAAAAGAACGATATCGGAAGGTTGTCGATTGAGATCAACATTGCGAATAACATTCCTGCAAAAATTCCTGGCTTAATCATGGGTAAAGTGACATACCAGAATATTTGCATACGGTTTGCCCCAAGTACCGCCGCTGATTCCTCATAGTCAGGGGAGATTCCACGATACACTCCGGCGACAGTCCGAACCACATAGGGAAGGCTGATGACCGTGTGTGCAATGAGAAGTGAAACAAAAGATACCCCCAAACCTAGCGCTGATAAATAAAACAAGAGTGCAAACCCAACGACGATCAACGGCATAGACAACGGGGATAGAAGAAAAGTCATGATGGTATTTGCATAAGGCACCCTACCCCGAGTGACCGCCAGCGCGGCTGGCACTCCGAGAGCAACCGCCAATAGCGCTGTAGCGATAGCCAACTCCACCGAGACAATAAAACTGTCAATAAACGGTTCGTACTCGAAGAAGCGCTGATACCATTTCCACGAAAAGCCCTGTGGCGGGAATGCTACAAATTCCGTTTCTGTGAACGATATCGACACCACAATAAATATTGGACCCAGCAGAAAAATAAAAAATAACACCACGTAAATTAACATCCAGGCCTTGGGAAGGCCCAACCGCAGATGGTAAAAAAACCGACTATTCACAGACTACCCCTTCACGCCCTTACGTTTGATAAGACGTAACTGCAGATAAAGACACCCTACCGCAATAGCGAGCAGCACGTTACTCATGGCTGCTGCAAATTGAAAATCTCGACTGATCGTAAACTGTTGGTAGATGAGTAAAGGCAGTGTTTTAAGTTCTCCCCCACCGAGAAGAAGCAGTGTGACGAAACTGCCGTTAGCTAAAAGGAACACAATAATAAAACCCGTTCCAATCCCATCTAGACTTAACGGAAATGTCACTTTCAAAAATGTTTTAAACCGGGATGCGCCCAGGATTCTCGCGCTTTCCTCTAACTGCAAGTCAATACTTCGTAATACCGAGGCAATTGACAAAACCATAAATGGAACCAACACGTGGACAAGTCCGATAACGGCCGATGTGGGGCCATTCAGAAACAGGATGGGTTTTTCAATCGCATCGATCCAGAGCAGAAAATCATTCAACAAACCGCGACGCGCAAACAAAACCCGCCACCCGAATGTCCGCATTATGATCGAAGTAAGAAGTGGCGCGATCAAAAGGAAAATAACCAACCCAGACCATCGACCCGCGTGCCTAACGAGAAAAAGTGCAACAGGATAGCCAATAATAATGCAAATAACCGTCACCCCGACGCTAAGGGTAACGGTGTCAGCAACTATCCCGAGATAATACGGATCGGTAAAAAGCTTCTCATAATAAAAGCTAGCGGGCCGCTGTTTTGCCAGGGTTACCAACTGATCTGTATTTAACAGATTGTTGATAATTGGGATAACGAAGAAGACAACAAGAAATAAGGCCGTTACCGCGATCCACCACGGACTGACAACACCAGAGAATCCTCGTGAAGTTCCTCGTCGTACCTGGTCGGTCATAAAGAAAACCAACTCTTGTTATTCATAAATATTTTCCAGCACTAGCTCATGGTGTCAGGGACTACGCCCTGACACCATGAATCAACGTCAACCCTTAAAATCCTATTTCTTTATTCCAACGTTCTATCCAGTCAGCAGCATTCTGCGCAATCTTGCGGGATGTGCTGACATTCGGCGCACGAAGATCCTTAGGCCAGGTAACGCGGTTTTTCATTTCCTCCGAATACTGGACCTTTTGGTTAGTCACCCCGTATTTCAAATGGTCAGAGAAACATGCCTGCGGACCGGGTTCAAAGACAATGTTCAGATAATCCCAGGCAGCGTCCGGAGCGCCTTTGGCTTTATTCATTGCAACGCAACTCATGAACGCTTTATCCGTCGGCTTAATGACACCCATCCAGTCATTCCCTTTATCGATAAATGCGTAGGCGCGTCCGTCCCAATACATACCGATATCAGCATCTCCCGTGGACATTTGATTTAAAAAATCCGTGACGCTCGACCATGAAATCATATTGCCGCTATCTTTTAATTGCTTAAAGACAGCAAATGCAGGATCCACGTTATCGGCGCTGCCGCCATAAAGATCGGCAAATGACCAAATAATGTCCGGTGCAATTGCATACGACACTGACGGCATAGTGGCCATCCAGTCACCTTTGATAGTGCGATCGACAAACTCTTTAATCGACTTCGGCGGGTTCTTAATCGTATCTTTGTTATAGGCTAAGATAAAAGCGCCAAAGTCAAAGCAAGCACCCCAGCCATCAACCGCCTTGATGAAAATTGGGTCAACGTCTGCAAGATTTGGAACCTCTTTAGCGGTTGCCCTGGATATCAGTCCACCTTCGCCTGCAGCCATCGTCTGACTTTGCGTAGTAACGATGACATCAATCGGTGGATTATCCGGATTTGCTTCAATTTGACTCATCCATTGAGCAGGACTTCCTATCAAAACGTTTGCTTTCGAGCCCGTGCGTTTTTCAAACTCACTGGCAAAACAGTCCTTGATAGCGGTTTCCCAAATACCGCCAAAGGATGTAACGGTAATATCCTCAGCCGATACGGGATTTACACTGAATGCCAGCATGGCAGCACCGAGCATTGCTGGACCACTCCGTCTAATATGATTATCAAATTTCATGACTTCCTCCTTAACTTAAAAGTAAAACATTACGATATTTCAATTACACATATACACAGCTTTACACTTGCCACACCTTACCTCATCAATCCCGCAGAACCACTGAATTTTCACGCTTCCATGTCAAATACACCCCAGAACCGATTGGATGCACTGCATCAGTTGATCGCTCACCTGCCTGATCATAGACAAAGATCGGATCATCGCGACCAGCAACACTGATTTCATAGGCGTGATAACTCCCTCGGAACACATGTCCTTTCACAATGCCTTGAAGTACATTCCTCATCTCGGGTGATCTTTTTGATAGCACTATTTTCTCAGGGCGAATGGCGATGGTTGCTGGGCCAGCTGGGATTGAGGGAGCCCCCGGCGACTCAATAACTGTTTTGACTTCACCGTATTGAAGCGTGACTTTCCGATCATCACTGTCAGTTGGCGCCGAGATATCACCGCTCAACAGATTTGACGTACCAAGGAATTCAGAGACAAACCGGGTCTCTGGACTTTCGTACACTTCGCTGGGGGTGCCGATCTGTTGGAACCTTCCCTGATCCATGACCACCACCTGATCGCTCAGAGTCAACGCTTCCTCTTGATCATGAGTCACCAATATAGTGGTTATACCCAAAGTGTTTTGGATACGTCGCAATTCAAATTGCATTGTTTCGCGCAGATTCTTATCCAACGCACCTAAAGGTTCATCGAGCAATAAGACGGACGGGTTGGTCACCAATGATCGAGCCAACGCGATTCGCTGCTGCTGCCCCCCTGATAACTGATTTGGGAATCGTTTTTCTACACCCGGTAACTGAACGAGATCCAACATTTCTCCCACGCGACGTTTGATCTCTTGTTCAGATGCTTTCTCCATCCGCAAACCAAAAGCAACGTTGTCAGCAACTGTCATATGCGGAAATAAACTATAGTTTTGGAAGACCATCCCAAGACCGCGTTTATTGGGCGGTAACAACGTCACGTCTTTACCGCCTATGAGAACAGATCCAGTATCAGCCGCTTCAAATCCTGCAATCACCCGTAGTGTCGTTGTTTTTCCACATCCGGACGGTCCCAACAAAGACAAGAGAACCCCAGGTTTGACCACTAGGTCAGAGGGCTCAAGGGCAACAACATCACCAAAACGCTTGCTAATCCCTCTCAGGACTAACTCAAGACTTTGCCGATCTGTGTTGTTGTTGCTGCTCATGGAATAACTCCTATGACAACTTGGTCTAGCGAAGGGATTGCGCTATATCGGGATATTCTTCTGCGATATCCCGCAGCACTGCCATCACCTCGCTACCATCGCCTAAACGAGAGTTACTATCCACCAACTTGATACGACTGAAAACCTGGTGCTTGACGAAGAATCGCCAGTCAACGGGCAGTCGCCAGATCGCATCCATTAGAGCCGCATAATTAGCCGGAGTCCACATTGCCTCAAAGTCACGCCTATATGGATTGAATCCAAACGCATCATTGCGATTACGTGACACATTTTCTTTCCTCGCTTCCTGTCGCAAAGTGTCGGTTTCATCGGCTGAGATTTCGTCGTTCCGAATAACGACTTTATACTTCGTTTTTGCGGCCTCCACACTAATGAAGTCACACCTGACATCCGTTAGGACCCGTTCTGGGTCCCTCTCTAACGGATCACCCCAACCACCAGCACCAGACGAGGCAATTCGTATGATATCTCCAGGAGCCACAGTGACTACATCAGTATTCCCCAAATTCACCTCTCGATCAGTCCCCGGATTCAAAAAGAAGGACGATGCTTCACCAGCAGCCCCCCCCCTTAGCGCCCCACGGAGTGAAATGCGACCGATCTCTGTTGCGAGTTTGAAACTCCAACATGGTACCGTTGCCACCACGCCATTTCCCTGCACCCCCAGAATCGCGTTCCAGACCATATTTTAAAATCTTAACGGGTACTTCTGCTTCGTTGATTTCAACAGGCGTGTTTTTCAGGAATCCGAAACTTGCGCCTGACCCATCGGTACCATCTCGAAATGCTGTTCCACCTGCACCGCCTGTTATTGGGTCGAGGTTCGCCATAATTTTTCGCCCAGTTGAAATATCAGTCGTCCTAACGTTGAGCAATGGACCACCATCTCCGGGCGCGCAAGGAATTAAGTCAGGCAAGGCTTGAGCGAATGCGCCGAACACACACGACATCAACCTCATAACACCGAGACTTCGCATGCCAACAGCCGCAGGAAAGAGAGGATTCACTATGGAACCGGGCGGAATTATTGAACGGGACGAACGAATCAAACCACTATTCAAGAAAATATTGTTATCCATCGTGTACAGCACATAGATCAGAGGGATCATTAACAATACATGGCGTTGATTTCCGCCCGTCGGGATATTCAAGGACGCTGTAACTTGCGGGTCGCTTTGTGAGAAGTCAAATTCGATCTCGTCTCCCTTTACGATCATATTCACAGCTAGACGGCACGGATGACCATCAACCGAATCCTCGTCCATATAATCCGCAAAGAAATAGTCACCATCCGGTATTTGATCAATTAATCGGCGGGCTTGTTTTTCTGCATGGTCGAGCAATTCAGTCATGCCCGAACGAAAGGTTTCTAACCCAAAGCGGTCGATCATCTCACCGACCTTCCTAGCACCTGTCCTCATGGCCGCGATTTGCGCTTTAAGGTCACCCCAGTTCTGTTCCGGCACTCGGACATTTGTCAGCATCAGATCAAGCAACTCTTGATCCAACACACCTCTCTTATAGAGTTTCCGCGGTGGTATGCGGATTCCCTCTTGGAAAATCTCTGTATTCGCACGGGATAGACTGGCCGGTACAGCGCCTCCAACGTCCGTATTGTGAACATGGCCCACGGCAAAACAAATTACTTCGCCTTGATGAAAGATTGGCTGCCAAAGGTGAATATCTGGCGTATGAGTACATACGAACCCACTATAAGGATCATTAGTTAAGCACAGATCACCTTCTTCGTAAGTATCAATCATCTTGATTGCAACTTCGTAATCAAGACCAACGAACCAGGTTGCTCCCAAATCAAACGGCGATGCAAATGTTTTTCCATCGACAGTCGCAAGACCTGTTGTAAAATCCTCGGTCTCTTTGACAAAAGTAGAATGAGCAGTCCGAACAAGGGTATGCGCCATACTTTCTGTAGCAGCCGCGCAATGGTTTGCAAGAATCTGAAGCGTCACAGGATCAATAGTCATACCTATCATTACCTTTATTCGATTGGGATTTATTGAACATTTAAGCCGCATTCACAGTTAATATTAAATTACCATAACCATCAACCTCTCCGTCTATATCTGGCGGCACACAAGTCGTACAATCACTCTGAGCAACGACTGCGGGTCCGGTTAGCGTGTCACCAGCTGACATAGATTCTCGCTCAAACAACGGAACCTTCTCTAACTTCCCCGAGATAAACACGTCAATCATGCCCCGTGATTGTGCAGGCTTCGGAGTGGGCACCTGTTTCGTAAAAACAGGTTTGGGACTGTCGCCCACAATCACGAGACGCAAGTTAACGATCTGGACCGGGGCATTTCTGTCGCAGTGTTCATAAACTTTTTCATGCTCTACATGGAAGTTTTCGGCCAAGTCCTTCAAATTCCCTGCGTGAATGTCGTCCCAATTCAATGTTGTTTCGAGCTCGAATGCCTGCCCGCGATAACGCATGTCACCAGCATAAATTAACCTGAATTCTCCCTTATAACCTTGTTCTTTTCGAAGCCAGTCGATCGCCCGCTCCTTCAGGTTAATAAATCCGCGTTGTATCTCAGAAATCTCGGATTCAGCCAACTCAAGATATACCGTTGCAATAAAATCGTTCTTGATGTCTGCAATTAATCCCCCCAGAGCACTCAGCACACCGGGGGTTGATGGCACAATCACCTTGCCAAGACCTAATTCTTTAGCAAGGAAACATCCCATCATTGGACCCGCTCCGCCAAATGCTTGCATAACAAACTCTCGTGGGTCGATCGCATAACGTGAGATCAGTTTGCTGACCTCCATATACATTCCTGACACAGCTATATCGATGATTGCCTGCGCAGTCGCTTCTACAGACAGTTTGAGACGTTTAGCTAGAGGACTCATTGCAGAACGGGATTTCTCAACATCCACGTCGATAGCGCTGTAACCTATTTTGAACTGCCCGATATATCCAAGGATGGCAAACGCGTCCGTCGTGGTAGGACGCTCTCCCCCTCTCCCGTAACAGGCTGGGCCCGGGGTCGATCCGGCACTTTCTGGCCCAACACGAATAACTCCTAGGTCGTCAACCCATGCGATGGACCCACCGCCAGAACCAATCGATGTCACCGCGATACTGGGGACATAAATCGGAAAGTCTCCTACCACTTCTCCGACTCCGTATTGCGGTGAAGCATCCCTTATAAATGCAACATCAGCACTCGTTCCACCAATGTCAAGACTCATGGTGTTGTCAAAACCAGAAAGGCTGGATATATAACTAGCACCAATCACTCCGGCCGCCGTACCCGACAACAGCATCTGCACACAGTCTTCACGACCGGATTTCGCAGACATGATGCCTCCATTAGATTTCGTTACTTGAGGTGTCGCCGAAACACCAACCTCGGACAACGCTCTCTCCAAGGATGAAAGGTAATAACTGACTCGCGGCTGCACATAGCCATGAACAACTGCCGTTGTTGTGCGTTCATACTCACGAATGATTGGCCAAACATCTGCCGAACAAAACACTGGAAAATCAGGCTCTTGCGTCTGAATGAGTCTCTTTACGGTATGTTCGTTGGTCGGATTCCGATAAGCGTTAATTAACGCCACTACGATACCTTCCGCCCCCATGCCTTTGGCTTTCTTAACAGCCCGTTGAATATTGTTCTCATCCGGTTCGAGTTCGATACGGCCATCGGAACGCACTCGCTCACGTATCTCAAGAACTCGCTGCCGATCAACTAGGGGCTCTGGCCTTGTGGACAAAAGATCGTAAGGATTTGGCATCTTTAGTCGCGCGACCTCTAGAACGTCGGCGAAGTTTTCAGTTACAAAAAGACAAAGACGGATACCTTTACGCTGGATAACCGTATTAACTCCCACCGTCGTTCCATGCGTAAAGTAAACAACGTCAGCAGCGTTTATCCCATAGCGAGAATGTAATTCACGGATTCCACGCATTACCTCCGAACCTGGATCTTCCGGTGCTGATAAAACTTTTAAGGTATGAATCTCATTCGTTTCATCATTAAACGCACAAAAATCAGTAAATGTTCCACCAATGTCAACGCCAACACGATATGTCATAACATGCTCACTTTAAGTTAACTCTTTTTCCAAGTTATCAAGCATCGAACAACAGCACTATTTCGCTTTCTAATTTTTCGTTACCCGTCAATCAAAGCCAACATCTCTTATCAGAGTATCAACGGATACTGCATGGTCGATATACTTTCTCTGTACAGTATATAGTCACCTCAAACTCATTCCCCTAACGTTTGTGAAGGATATTTGCGGCAATAACAATCGCAATGAGCCTGAAACCCTTAATGCAAATCGAGCACAGTTCTATTAGCCACTCTTGATAAAATGAATAATTCCCTGAACAGGCAGCACTATCCATATCATGGATAAAGACCATAGATCGACTCGATGTCGATATGCCCAAATCCATAAAGTGTTTCAAACCCACGAACTTAGAAGACTTAGGGGAATATCTTCTGAAAAAGCAATCGGTGGTAGAGCAAGGTTCACTCCAGATATTCAGCGACACGATGAGGATGCATTCCTAATGTTAAAGACTACAAGCCTCCTAAAACTATCTTGTGAGTGATTATGTTTTATCGGAAGAAGGTGCTGTCCTGATGTGATGTGATGTGTGACATTGGATCTGCCATTGATCATGGAAGACTTGAATGTACCGATTTCAGATCTGACAATAAAACATAATTCTCGGCAAACGAGGTTATTGCACGTTAAAAGCATACGCCCAGATGAGGCCTAAAAATACCTTCTTTTATTCAAAAAGGTAATTTTTCTACTTTAACTATCTTTATGTAATGGAGTAATCCACATGACTTGTTCTACAACCAACGACGTAGCTATCAATGAAAGGTTGCAACCGATTTCAGTAGAGACCCGATATTGTGGGCGCTACCAAAGCGAAGTCTGCATTCGCGATTTGAAACCATATTCCTTAGATGAACCAAAAGAGTTGGGTGGTCAAAATATGGGGCCTACTCCACTAGAGAATGTACTGGCCTCTCTTTGTAGTTGCACGTCTATGATTGTTCACATCATGCAGCGTGAAATGGGTTTCAAACTTGACACAATGCGATCGCGCGCCGAAGGTACAATTGACGTCCGGCGAGTCGAAATGAAACGGACCGGAAAGAAATATTCCGAAGTGGAACCTTTAAGTTACCATTTTTACGATGTGCATCAGGAAATCCATATCTCAACGGTGGAAACCGATGAACGTCTAGAAGAACTTAAACAACATGTCGCAAAGCTATGTCCAGTCAGCCGTCTATTGGAAGACGCCGGTGTTCCCTTGCGCGTGGATTGGATACGTGAATAGTCCACCATCACGCTGCTTTCCATTCGACGAACCCATTGGCCTCATTTGCCTGGAATATCCCTATGAGTGACCTTTGCGACCTGACGGCCTGTCATGCACGCCAGAAAATAGAGACCAAAGAAATTTCACCACTGGAATTAGTTGATGCCTGTATTGGCCGAATCGAAGCGGTAAATCATGCGGTCAATGCGATAGTAGCAACATGCTATGAGCGGGCGCGCGAAGAAGCTCTCCTAGCAGAAAAAGCCGTAATGAATGGATCGCCCTTAGGGGCGCTGCATGGCCTCCCATTGGGCGTCAAAGATCTGAATGTGACAGCCGGTTTACGTACGACCTTCGGGTCCGAACTTTATGCGGATTGGGTACCGGAATCTGACGAGCGCATCATCGCCGCCCTACGAGCGGCTGGGGCCATCGTCCTTGGAAAAACAAATACCCCTGAGTTTGGCGCCGGGGCCAATACGATCAATCGCGTCTACGGCGCAACCGGGAATCCGTTTGATGTCAAGCGCACATGCGGCGGCTCTTCTGGAGGGTCAGCCGTTGCGCTGGCTTGCGGGATGGTGCCGTTAGCGACTGGTTCCGATACCGGCGGCAGCCTCAGGACTCCCGCATCATTCTGCGGCATCACATCTCACCGCGGCACCCCGGGGCTAGTCCCCTCCGACAGACGAACCATCGGCCTGAGTACTTATAGTGTTCAAGGACCCATGGCCCGCAATGTGCACGATACAGCGCTCATGCTATCCGCCATGGCGACACACTCCACAGTGGACCCGTTGTCCGGACCGGTAGACGCGTCTGAATTTGCAAACTTACCATCAGTCGACTTGAGCCAACTGAAGGTAGCCTGGTCGACAGATCTAGGTGTCGCGCCGGTCGATAATCAAATAGCCACGATCTTCCGTGAACGCATGAATCGACTGGGGACCTCGTTTTCCAGTTGTACTGAACAGAATCCACAACTGCAAACAGCACTCGAGACTTTTTGGATCATCCGCGGCGTTCATTTCCTAGCATCACATCTCGATGCCTATAAAACGACACCAGACAAGCTAGGACCCAACGTATCTAGCAATATTAAGGCAGCACTTGAGATGACTTCCAGTGATATCGGCTGGGCCATGGCAGAACAAACACGCCTTTACCGAAACTTTCAACAGTTCTTTGAAGATTATGACCTACTATTATGTCCGGGGAATGCGGTACCCCCTTTCCCTCTTGAGACGCTTTACTGTGACGAAATCAATGGACAGAAACTCTCGAATTACATCGAATGGTTAGGAATCGCATCCGCCATCACGCTAACAGGCCACCCAGTGACTATGGTCCCAATCGGCCTCGATCACACTGGTGCGCCGATCGGAGTCCAAGTAGTCGGGCCCAAGCGCCATAGTGACGCATTCACTTTGGCTTGTGCCGGGGAAATCGAACTATTGCTTCAGATGGATCCGTTAACTAAACGTCCAGTTCCCACCCTAGAAGATTTCAAGAGGTAACGGACAATTAACTGTAACCACGTGAAGGCGTGGATTGAAATCCTTCAAGAGTTGGTCACCGGTTTGGCAACGATGAAGGTTTGCGAACGGAATCATGACTAAATCACTTCACGACTACGCAGCACTAACATTTGATTGTTACGGCACGTTGATCGACTGGGAATCCGGCATTTGGGCAGCCCTTCAACCTTTACTACGCACTCAGGAAGGCTCCCATATTCATCGCGCCCTCGCCCTCAACGCGTTCGCACAAACAGAAGCCATACAGGAATCTGAAACACCCGATATGGCCTATCCGTTACTACTTACCCACGTCCACAAACGTATAGCCTCCAAACTAGCGCTCGAGACCACGCCCGCACTTGACCAGGCGTTTGGCGAGTCAGTTCCCCTGTGGCCCGTCTTCCCTGATTCAGTAGATGCACTACGAACCCTTAAGCGTCACTATAAGTTGGTTATTTTATCTAACGTACATACCGCTGGTTTCGCGGCCTCTAACAGAAAACTCGGTGTTGAGTTCGATGGCATTTATACCGCAGAAATAATAGGAACATACAAACCCGACATTCGTAATTTCGAATATATGCTTAAACGTTTGAGAGATGATCATCAGATACAACCCCAT
This sequence comes from uncultured Gammaproteobacteria bacterium, assembly GCA_905612355.1. Lineage (GTDB taxonomy): Bacteria > Pseudomonadota > Gammaproteobacteria > Arenicellales > UBA868 > UBA11791. The sequence continues at coordinate 31,008 of CAJQRU010000067.1, read as the reverse complement.
CAGGTTTTACATACGGCGCAATCGCTTCATCACGATCATGTTCCGGCGCGAAAAATTGGATTAGCTAATGCATGGATAGATCGCCAACGTCTGTCCGAAAATGGTGACTGGGGGGCGACCGCGAAGGTAGACAACCTACCGGAAACTGACTTTGTATTCTTTTCATTGCAAGCAATGGCTGATGCGGTGACAGGCCCAACCTAAGCCTTGCAAAACATCACTCGCTAGCCTCGCTGGAACGCTCTGATTCGGCTTATGGACTTCCATCAAGAACTCATCCGGTTGTTCTATGCTAGCTCCAATTAAGGCGACATATCGTGCAGCACTCATCGTTGTCGCCTTAACCTTTTCCCTCAACCTCATGTCGAGGCTGGGTGACACATTTGTCGGATTTCTACTGCCGATTGAATCAGAAATCAAATGAAATCGGGCAACGTTGTCTACTATTTATGGCTTATACATGGGCGCCCACGGGGTCAGCGGAATACTGGTAGGCTGACTGTTAGATCGAGTCGGCCCCCGCCCCGTCTATACGCTAGGATTGTTGCTTTACTCCGCCGCGTTCTTTCTCGCCCAGTTTGCCACCGCGCCTTGGCATCTCTTTGTGACCATCGGCGTTGTTGCCGGCGTCGCGATGACATCAATCGGTATGACAACGGCAACCGTACTTCTCACCGCGTGGTACAGCGGAGAGCTTGAGCGCTGGAGGCCCATGGCCATCTCGGTAACCTATGCTGGACTCGGTGCCCGAGTCATACTATGGGTTCCTATTGCTCATCTCCTTATTGAACATAGTGGTTGGCGCACCGCCTACCTGTGGCTCGGTGTCGCCACACTTTCTCTCACCGGCATCGTCTATGTGCTTCCTTGGGATCGTCTTGCCCGCCCACTGATGGAAAGGCAAGAAAAAACACACTCACCTATCCGACTGGACCGAAAGCCCATACTATTTATTGTCGGTCAACCCACGTTCTGGGCATTATTTGGAGTGTTATTTCTAACCGCAATTGCCATCTATGCTATCTCACCACAGCTAGTGGCGTACCTCGTTGCGAGTGGATTTGGAAAGACCATCGCGACCATCGCATATAGCGTCACTGGCCTGATGGCCTTGTTTGGGATAGCGACTACTGGTTGGCTCGTGAGTCGTTTTGGCAGTCGCCGCGTTGCAACGCTCACCTATGCTATGACCATCACGGGTCTCTTGGGTCTTTCGCTACTCATGCACTCTCCGCATCTGATTTTACTTTGCGCGGCCATTTTGCCACTCGGACTGAGCCAAGGCTCAAGAGGACCCATCGTATCGACGCTAGTATCGCGTCTTTATCCTGCCACCTCGTTGGGTCTGGTGCATGGTGCAATCACCATGGGTGTCGGTCTTGGTGGCATGGTTGGCGCATCACTGTCAGGTCTTCTCGTCGATCTCACCGGTGGATACTCAGCAAGCTTCGCCATTGCAGTGATGGCCGGCGGACTCGCATGCTCGTTGTTCTGGTGGGTTAAAGACCTGCGGACTGGTTGATCTGATCCATCATACCGGTCGATCACCTTCAATGATCATCCTATGCCCCACCCCACGGTCGGATCATAATCTCTCGCGGCCTTGTGCAGACACGCGCGGTTATCTATCAGCACGAGGTCCCCAAGTCGCCATTGGTGTCGATAAACCTCTGACAGATCGATCGTCGCATCAAGCAGTTCGTTAACAAATGTTCCACTTTCTTCTGTTGTCATTCCCTCAATTGACCACATTTTTGAGGGATGAATATACAGTGCATGACGTCCAGTCTCCGGGTGCGTTCGAACAAGAGGATGCCTTGAGGCTTCGGAGAAGCTATCTCGATCCGCTTCACGAAACGTGAGATGACGATCCGCGCCATACAGGTTTACCCCTTCAATTTCCGCGCCCAGAAATGGGGACCTTGGCTTTATGGTCATCACTACAACAATTCAGCCCTAACAATCGTCGAATGCATCTGGCGTCACTTCGCCCTACTCCTCAACCACGGCCTTAACGAGCCTAATCCTTCCGACGTCGTCGTTAATGGATGGTATTCACAACCTACATAACCAAAATACCTTGAGGCATCAATGTGATTAAACAAAAAATCATAATTAACTTCACCGCAATCGAGTTCATGACGCCCCGGTACACCAGCCACTTGAATATGTTCAATTAATCTTAAATAAAGATCGAACGTTTCTGCCAAACGACCCTGAGTCATTTGACAATGATAAAAATCGAACTGTAACCGAACGTTTGCATAACCCATAGAGTCAATAATATCAGCCGCCTGCGCTAGGTTTGATACAAAGTAACCTGGGGTATCGATGGTGTTAAGGGCCTCGACCAACACGACCTCATCAGAACGGTCAAATCGGTCAGCCGCATAACGCAAATTGTCCTTGAATGTGGCCTGGGCTACCTGCCTATCCTCATCGGCAAGAATTCCCGCCATTAAATGGATACTTTTGCAGTCCAACGCGCGTGCATAAGCTATTCCTTTGTCAATTTCTTGACGACAAGTTTCGATTCTTTCTTCGAACACCGCCGTTCCACGCTCGCCGGCTTCAACATCACCCGCAGGGCAGTTCAGTAAAACCACTTTGACAGACGCTTCCTTTGCTGCCGCCACCAATTCTGCCGAGGTGTACTCATAAGCAAACTGAAATTCCACCGCATCAAAACCATCTTGAGCCGCCGCGGAAAACCGTTGCAAAAATCCTATCTCGGGATAAAGAGTCGAAATATTTGCAGAAAGTTTAGGCATGAGATGTACGCGATTATGTTGGATCCTTATAGGTCAATATCGGACTCAAGGCAACTTAAGATAAAGTGAACCTATGAATTCCTGAAACCACGGGACGAACATCGTCATGGACAAGAATAGAATCAAGACATTTGCTGATCAAGTGATCGGCGACATGGGTTCTGCTATGGGGGCCGGGCTTGCATATGTCGGCACAAAAGTTGGTCTTTTTCGATCTATGGCTGGTGCCGGACCCATAAACGCAGATGACCTTGCAAAGAAAACCGGGCTTCAATCACGTTATGTCACCGAGTGGCTAAAAGGCATGACGTGCGCGCGGTATCTCGACTATGACCCCGAAAATGAAACTTATGAACTGCCCGACGAGCATGCATATCTGCTGGCCTCGGAGGGTAGCGATCATTACGTTGGTGGTCTCTTCTACAGCGTCCCTATGATGTTAGGGATGGCTCCACGAGTTGCTAATGCATTTGTTCATGGTGGTGGTGTCCCTTTTTCAGATTACGGCTCTGAGGGCGTATTGGCCGTTGATCTCATGAACCGTGGACTTTACGAGAAACGCTTCGCTAACTATTGGCTAACGACCTGCCCCACTACACACGAACGCTTAACAACGGGTGGCAACGTGCTTGACTTCGGCTGTGGCTCAGGACGTGTATCCATTGCGCTTGCAAAAGCCTTCCCGAAAAGCTCATTCACAGGAATCGATACCGATTCTGCATCAATTAAAGTCGCCAAAGATTCCGTTCTCCAAGAAAACTTAACAGAACAGGTCCGCTTCGAGTGTGGAACGACCGATCAACTGCCAGATAATGAACGCTATCACTTGATCACGATTTGCGACTGCATTCATGACCTTAACGACCCTTTGGGCACGCTGGAAAACCTTCGCACCTTGCTTTTTGATGACGGTATCCTATTCGTTATCGAGCCCAAAGCCGCAGACCATCTGGAAGATAACATCCACCCCGTTGGGGCAATGTACTATGGCATGAGCGTCTTCCATTGCATGACTCAGTCTCTGGCAAGCGGTGGTCCAGGTCTTGGGACCTGCATGGGACCCGCTTCAATGGAAGCCCTCACTCGCCAAGCGGGGTTTAGCCGCTTTGAAACCCTCGAGATCAAGAGCCAGACCAATATATTCTACGCTGTCGGTCTGTGACCAAGAAGCTGATGGTTGCCAATTCACTCAGATGACGGCATCGATCAGCATGGGCCCTGGAGTGGCAAATGACCGTGCCAAAGCCTGATTAAATTCCTCAGCAGTTGTCGCTCGAACGGCCTCGACGCCAAGCCCCTTCGCTATGCTGAGCCAGTCGAGTACCGGACGATCCAGATCAAACATATCTCTCGCTTTCTGACCTGCCTTCGCGCCAACATTTCGCAGTTCACCATGAAGAATCGCATACGAACGATTGTCATAGATTACCGTCGTTACGTTGAGACTTTCCCGCGCCTGGGTCCACAAAGCCTGCACCGTATACATGGCGCTGCCATCTCCCGACAAACACAGAACGCGCCGATCGGGACAGGCAATCGCAGCGCCGGTGGACTCGGGCAATGCCCGACCGATTGAACCACCGGTACCAGATAGCCAATCATGCGGAGGACACCCTTTGGTATAGGGATGAAGCGCTCGGCCCGCAGTGATCGATTCATCCGAAACGATCGCATTTTCGGGAAGCAAGTGACCGATCGCTGCACCGATGGAGTCTGCATTTAACTCACCACTTTGCAGAGTCGGCCGATCTAAGTTTTGCCCATCATTCTTAGCTGGCTCAGCACCGACGCGACCGGCCAACCTCAATAACGCATTGCCAATATCTTCATTAACGCTGACAAGGTGATGAACCTTGCACCCCTCAGGAATGAGCAGGCTCGGTAAATCCGGATAAGCAAAGAAGGCTACCGGTGTTTTTGCACCGATTAGAATGACATGACGTATATGTTTCGTCACCTCAAGTGCCTGACCAACGACATAGGGCACCCGCTCAATAGTGACACGACCTGCCCCCCGTTCAGTTCGTGCTGAGGCAAATTCTGCACGCACCTCCACCTTACACTGCCTTGCGATTGCGCCGACGTAAGCGAGTGCATCCGCTCTGAGCCCCTTGCCGCCGACAACAAGCATGGTGGGTTCGTTTAGTTTTAGAACGTTTGCACAGGCCTCAATCACCTCATCACTAACACAGGGCGCCACCTGGCCGCCTAACGGATCAGCAACTGACGCGGTTTGGGTCCAGGCCGTATCGGCCGGGAGAATCAGCGTTGAGATACCGCCCGGTGGTGTCATAGACGCGCTGACGGCTGCTGCTGCAGCATTTCCAATGTCATCAGCGGAACGGGATGTCCTAACCCAATCGGAAACGGGTCGCGCGATGCCTTCAATGTCTGAAGTTAGCGGAGCATCATATTCAACATGGTAAGTGGCATGTTCCCCAACGATGTTCACGATTGGGGTATTTGCTTTACGCGCGTTGTGAAGATTCGCTAGCCCGTTGCCTAGCCCAGGTCCCAGATGCAGCAAAGTTGCCGCCGGACGATCAAGCATGCGCCCATATCCGTCGGCGGCACCCGTTACTACCCCTTCAAACAAGCACAGAACGCAGCGCATGCCATCAACCTGATCGAGGGCCGCACAAAAGTGCATCTCTGATGTCCCCGGGTTGGTAAAACACACGTCAACATTACTTGCCAACAGACTACGCACAAGTGATTCCGCACCATTCATGGGCTGTTTCCCTTCAATAACAATGATTAGTCGACCTATTTAACTTCCGCGCTCCGATTTACCGTCATTTCCACTCATTAGGTCTGTGTGTGGCTTTGGGGTATGGATTAGCAAGTCTATATTGGTCAGAATGAATTCTGGAGAAGGACTATAAAGGCCATATCATGACGAAACCACTGTGCATTGTTATTGGCGTCGGTCCAGGGAATGGAGCGTCTTTCGCAAGGCGTTTCTCAAGCGATGCTCATCACATCGCCATCTTGGCCCGAAATGCCAATTACCTCAACTCTTTGGCAAAATCGATACCAGAGTGCGATGCGTTTCCTTGCGACGTACAAAAGCCCGAAGCGCTGCGCAAGACGCTGGCCGAGGTCGCAGAACGTCTTGGGCCCGCGTCAGTCATGATCTACAACGCAGGCGAAGGCGAATGGCGCCCTCCCGAGGAGACCACGCTGGAGGGATTCGAGTCATCTTGGCGAACAAACGCCCTCGGGCTACTCGTTAGTGCCCAGGCAATGTTTCAAGATATGAGCACACAGGGCCGCGGTAATATTGTGGTCATCGGCGCAACCGCCTCGCTTCGAGGTGGCGCCACATCGACCGCTTTTGCTTCAGCGAAAGCGGCCCAGCGCAGCCTGGCACAATCATTAGCCCGACGATTTGGGCCTAAGGGCATACATGTGAGTCACATTATCATTGATGGAATCATCGACTTGCCTAGAACTCGCGAAAAACGTCCCGATGCCCCCGACGACTTTTATCTCCAGCCCGATGACATCGCGGATACGGTTGCCAATATCACACAACAACCACGATCAGCCTGGACCTTTGAAGTGGATCTGAGACCCCATACGGAAAACTGGTGATGCAAGAACCAGAAGCACTCCCGGTTATATAGACATGACCTGCCACAATATTTTGCTCCAGAGCGCGCTTGAACAAGCCGAACTTATTCGTTCGGGCAAGATCAGCGCGAGAGAATTGCTCGAACTACATGTTGGACAATATAAAAAATACCATGACAAGATCAACGCCGTCATCTTTACTCGTCTAGAGGAAGCCCGCGCGACCGCCGACCAACTTGATGAAGAACTTCGCAAAGGGACATCACGAGGCCCTCTTCACGGCGTCACCATGACGGTTAAGGACAGCTATGATTTACTTGGCACGCCCAGCACCTGGGGTATTCCCGAGCTTCGCGCCAACTTTCCTGATACAGACTCTTTGGCGGTGACTCGCCTGAAAGCAGCGGGCCTGGTGATCTACGGCAAGACCAACGTTCCTCACCGCATCGCCGATTGGCAGTCTTTCAACGCAATCTACGGAACCACCAACAATCCCTGGAATCTCGAACGTACTCCTGGCGGATCCTCTGGCGGCGCTGCTGCCGCCCTCGCGACCTCGATGTCATCACTCGAAATTGGTAGTGATATTGGTGCTTCCATACGTAATCCAGCCCACTACTGTGGACTGTTTGGGCACAATCCATCTTACGGAATCGTTCCCCTGCATGGACATCAACCGCCGGGTCACAGCGCGTTTCTTGATTTACTCGTCGGCGGCCCGCTGGCGCGCAGCACCCCTGATCTCAAAGCCGCACTGGATGTTCTTTCGGGCGCTGCCGGTCATGAGGAAAAGGCGTGGACACTCACACTGCCGGCGGCTCGCAAAACCAGTCTCGGAGAGTTTCGAGTCGCGGCCATGCTGGAGAGTCCAGTCTGCGCCCAAGATGACCCGCTGACCCAACAGCTTCACTCGGCACTCGATCGTTTAAGGGCAGCGGGCGCGAACATATCTGAAGTGGCTCGCCCAAAGCTCGATTTCGAACACTACCACCACGTTTATCTTTTGCTGTTACGAGCAGCCACAGGGACCATACTGTCGGAGAATGAATTCCAAGACCATCTGAAGGGTGCGCGTTTGCGATCGGTCAGTGACCATAGCTACCGCGCTCACATAGACCGCGGTGTCAGCCTTCATTACAAGCAATGGTGGCACCTGCATAACGAGCGCGAAAAGTTCCGTATTGAATGGAAACGATTCTTTAGTGACTACGACGTCCTGCTATGCCCGGTCGCTGCTTCAACGGCGTTTCCACATGACCACAGCGGCGAGCGCGCCGATCGAACCATACCCATTAACGGACAACCAGAAGCGGTCGTTGATCAGTTGTTTTGGGCGGGCATTACGACCCTGGCACGCCTCCCCTCTAGCGTAATACCGGTGGGTACGGCTGCAGATAACCTTCCGTGCGGATTGCAAATTATCACGGATTATCTTGAAGACTATACTGCATTGGAATTCGCTGGACTTGCCGAACAAACCCTTGGCGGCTTCATGCCTCCAAACGGCTTTCACTAACACCATTTTGCTTTCTAATTAACCCTTACCATCCCCGCATCACTGGTTACTTTGATCTTTGGGGGGATGCGCTGCAATCGCCTCTTCATCGAGTTCAGTCCCCCACCCAGGGCCATCTGGGACGACCAAACAACCATTTTCTATCTTAGGCGGGACAGTGACAAGATCATCTTTCCAGGGCACATCATCGATATCAATTTCCATGATCCGAAAGTTGGGGATGGCTGCACAGAAGTGGGCACTCATCAAAGTCGACAAATGCCCGTAAAAATTATGGGGCGCAACATTCACCTCGAAACTCTCGGCCAAAGCTGCAATTTTGAGGGATTGCCATATTCCATTCCAGGGCACATCAACAATAGAAACATCCATCGCTTGCGCCTCAAAAAATGGTCTGTAGCCGCGCAGCCCAAACAACGACTCACAGGATGCAATCGGCGTCTTCACGCTACGTCTTATCAATGCAAGCGCCGCTGGATCATAGAGATCAATTTCAAACCAACCGAGGCCAAGATCATCTAGTGCTCGAGTTACTGAGAGGTAACCCTCGGTCTTATAGTTAAAATTCAGGTCGAGCAGAATCGTGACATCAGGCCCTGCACCCTCGCGAAACGCTAGCAACTGCTCACGCAAAGCCTCACGCACCTTCCTCGATGAGTTTAACTCGGGCCATCCTTCAGTTCCTGCAAATCCGGGCTGATGCATGTGCGGCTCATCATCGAAAAGAAAAATATTCGTTTTAAGTGCCGAGAAGCCAGAGGACACTACTTCGCGGCCCAAACTGACGATATCGTCAAGATTTAACACGGGTTCAACCGACAAGAAACCAGCCGTGCGCGGCAATCGGTAACTACCACAGTGTGACCAATAGAGATTCAGACGCTCGCGTACAGCACCACCCAGTAGTTCGTATACCGGTATATTCAAAGATCGCGCCTTTAGATCGACCAATGCGTTTTCAATGGCAGCGAGCGCCTGTTGTGCGATACCCCCGTGTGCCTGACGTGTTCTGGCATAAAGCTCTGACATCAATCGCTCATGCGCGAAAGGATTTTTCCCGAGAGCCCATTTCAGCACTCCCTCTATAACGCCAGTAAGCCCGGGGCTGCCATAGGACTCGTTGTATTCCGATATACCGATGGTTCCATCTTCAGCAACCAGTTTTAGAAAAGAAAAATTTCGCCAGCCTGCATCACAGTGCAGTACCTGATAAGCCTCCAGTTTCATGCTTTTACCTATTTCCCTAATATTTTTGTGTAGAAGGAGCATCGCCGAGGCTGGTATCCTCCTCGATTGCCATTCCTTAATATAGACGTAATCATTAATCGAGGTTAATCGCAATGTACGATATTCTGCTTCAATCCGGTCGAGTCATCGATCCTGCAAATAAACTTGACGCGGTCATGGACATCGCCATCGCAGATGGTTCGATCGCCGCGATCGCGGCATCGATCGATTCCACCGAAGCAAAACAAACTCAGGACCTCAGCGGTTGTCTTGTGACGCCGGGGCTAATTGATCTGCATACACATGTCTACTGGGCCGGAACTTCAATCGGAGTTGAACCCACCCGGTACGCCCATCAGGCGGGCACCACCACCTTGATCGATGCAGGCACTGCCGGGGCTGCAAACTTCCTGGGCTTCCGAAAACATGTAATTGAGAAAGCGCAACCTAGAATCCTGGCCTTTCTTAACATCTCTTTTCCGGGCATTTATGCCTTTAGTGAATCTGTCATGGTGGGTGAGTGTGCCAATCTGGATTTGCTCGATCCCAGAGAGTGCTTGAAAGTCGCGCGCGAACACTCTGACCTAATTGTCGGTATTAAAGTAAGAGTCGGACGCGGAGCCAGCGGTGAACAAGGCATTGCGCCCCTTGATATCGCCATAGAAGTAGCCGACGAGCTGGGGCTTCCTGTGATGTGTCATCTCGACCATCCACCACCCAGTCGACTCGATGTGGTCAGTCGTTTGCGACAAGGCGATATCCTTACCCACTGCTTTCGACCCTTTCCAAACGCACCCGTGAGGCTACGCGATGCGACGGTTCGCGAAGAGATCATTGCCGCCCGCGAACGTGGCGTGATTTTTGATATAGGCCATGGACAAGGTTCTTTTGGCTACGCGACGGCCGAAGTCATGCTGGAATCCGGATTTACCCCAGACTGTATTTCCAGTGACGTCCACGTTCTCAGCATTGTAGGGCCGGCACACGATCAGCTCGTGACCATGTCGAAATTCCTTGCTCTTGGAATGTCCCTGGATCAAGTGATCGCCGCGAGCACCTGTGAACCTGCCAAAGCAGTTCGGCGCCCCGAATTAGGCCACCTCGCTATCGGAACCCCAGCTGATATTAGTGTGCTGAAACTTGAGGAGGGGCAATTCGAATTCCTTGACGTTGAAGGTGAAATGCGCATCGGAAAAACCCAAATCCGTCCACACAGTTTGATGATCGGTGGAAACTGGTTGCCCGCGCCCTGACACTTCCCGCTTATTTCTCAGGCCGCAATCGCTTCTTCCAGACGCGTAAGCGCCTTATCGAGCGTGTTGATTTCACTCGCAAAGCACAGTCGTAACCAACCTTCTTGGGACGCCCCAAAGGCACTCCCGGGAACCAAACCAACTTTCGCCGTTTTCACCAATTCCTGACAAAAAGCGAGATCGTCTTCGATCCCCTCTATAGCAAAGAACGCATAAAACGCCCCACGCGGTCGAGCCACACGTATTCTTGTATGCTCGACAAGTCGTTCGTAGACATAATCGCGGGCATTCTGGTAACGCGCTACCTGTTGTGAGATAAAATCCTCACCATCACGCAAGGCCACTATCCCAGCAAGCTGGACAAATGTCGATGCACCAGCCACGTTAAATTCATTTAAGATTTCTAAGCGCTCACCAAGCCGACCTGGCGTCGTAAGCCACCCCAAACGCCATCCTGTCATCGCCCACGGCTTGGAAAAGCTGTTGATGACAATCAGGCGGTCGTCTGGTTTTGCATGCTCAAGAAAGGAAGGCGCATGCTTCATACCATAGACAATGCGAGCATAGACTTCATCTGCCACCAGCCATAATCCCTGTTCTCGACAGTACTGCAACAAACGTTTCTGTTGTTCCCTTGGCATTACCCAACCCGTGGGATTACCCGGGGAGTTAACAAATATCATTCTGGTTTTGTCATCGACCGCAGCACACAGGGCATCCAGATCGAGTTCCCAGTCATCGCCAGTAAAGTTAAGCGGGACTGACCTAAAATCCCCCCCGAGAACATCGACCGTACCCTTGACGTTTGGCCATTGGGGTGTCGGGCATACGATGTTGCTGCCCGGCTCAATCAGAAGCTGATGAGCCAGCATCATTGCACTCATCCCAGAGGCGGTAACCGTTATGCGGTCTTCACCGATTGGAACACCATAGAGTGCGGAACTATAGGCAGCCAAAGCCGTACGAAGCTCAGGAACGCCCCGATTAGGGGTATAAAATGTCTCGCCATCAGCCAGCGCCTGAACCGCGGCGTCGCGAATAAACTGTGGGGTTTCTACGTCTGGCTCGCCAAACCACAAAGGAATAACATCAGCCAATCCCATACTCTTATTTGCGACCTCCCGAATTCGGGATACCGGCATCCGTTCAATTGCCAAACGCAATCCTAAAGTGTTCGTCACCGTACTATTCTCCATCCTGCGCCTCAGGCTCAGCCGCACCCGACCGGTCGGAACCGTGTTGCGAAAAAAAGTTATGCGTCGCCTCAGCATGGGTCGCTACCGCCTCAGCATCATACGCCCGCAACGGCGGTGGCTCTGGTCGAAAGTGTCGGTACTCATCGTCCCCGCGCACCAAAGTTGCACTCAGTGGTCCTCCGTGCGTACACCTAACACGCGTAGGGATATAACTCACTCCGATGCCTATGCGTCTTTCAGAGCTTTTGTTCGGTGCCGACGAATGAACCAGATAGGTGTCGTGCAAACTAAAATGACCGGCCGGCACTTCGAGAAATTGAGTTAGTGCGGTCTCTCCTGAATCCACGAACTGTCCATTAGATAAAAGATTGTTGTTCGTCTCACCTTTGCCGTGCTCAATTGCACCCCTTCGATGACTCCCTGGAATCACCCGCATACAGCCGCTTTCTTGCGTCGCGTCCGAAAGGGCTATCCACGCGGTGACATGTTCGGGAGGATCGAGGAAAAAATACGCCGCATCTTGGTGCCAAGACGTAAACGCGCCGTCACCAGGCTCCTTAAGCCAACAGGTGAGGTGATAGACCAACAAATTGGATCCGATTAAACTTTCCACTGCATCCAATACCGGCTTTAAGCGAATCAATTCCTGCATAAAAGGTAACAAGAGATGTGTCTTGGCGCGAATCTGGCCAGGCAATACAGACAGTCGCGCACCCTGCGAGGCTTCGAATGCCTCAAGCTCTTCGCGAAACCGCGACACCTCGGCCATACTGAGAGCGGGAAAGGGCCCTCCGTAACCGTGTTCACGGTAATCAATCATTTGTTTTGGTGTAAGCATCGGTTAGATTTTCCTGACTATGTTCAACGATTAACTTAAAAGCTACGCCGCCACCTCCAGCAAACTCCGATCACGATAGATCGGCACGACGTAGGGGCCTTCAGGAATAACAGCCACTGCCGAATCCCCGCACGCTGCGACACTCGACATAACCGCTGTTGCTATAGAGTCGATCCGTTCGACACCGGTTAACTCACCATCTTCCAGACTCAGACCAGTTGAGTAAAGACTGATGGAACCGCGCGCCATCGCCTTGAGTTGCATTTGAGTCTGCCACTCATCAACCCGGGCAAGCCGTTGCGCTTCGATCATTTTCATGAACGACTCGGCACCGAGTTTTAATAAGCGTCGTTGGGACTCGACATATTCTGGCGATCCAAGCCCTTCCGAGATTTCAGAAGCGATAATTAAACGCCCTCCGGGCCGCAGCACCCCTAACGCACCCACCATGCCCTTCACCGTCTGGTAGTACGTCTTGTCAAGTGGATATCCAGCCGACGTCGTAACAACGGTCGCATACTGTTTATCGATCTCAATTTCGCAATACTGGCGAACAAATTTAACCGCATCGATATGACTTTTCCGTATCTCTCCAAAATTGATATATGACAAACGCTTCGACTCATCAATAACCGTATTGACCGCGAACGCCCCTCCCAACATCTCAACAATCTCAAGCTGTTCTTCATGCAGCGGGTTACCCACAAGGGTACAGTTTTCAGCAAGCGGATCACCCATAAAGCGTGCGTTATGAAACGTAGTGATGGTCTCAGCATGAGCAAGGCCCGGGGCAATCACTTTACGACCTCCTGAATACCCCGCCATGAAATGGGGTTCGACCAATCCCGATACGATGCGAAGGTCGGCTTCTACGAATCGTCTATCGAGTCGCACCGGGGTATTGCGTTTTTTTGTATGGCCAATCAATACATGTTGATGATCATCTCGCGCATCATGGTTGATGACTTCCACACATTCCTCAACCCAGGGGTCCCCAATAACCTCACTGAGCTCATTACCAATATTGGGCCGGTGCAGCCCAGTTGCTATCAATATCTTAATATGACGGCGTTCAATTCCCGCCTGCATTAAACATTCAATCAGCGGTCGAAGAAACAATCTGTTTGGAACGGGGCGAGTAATATCGCAAACTGCGATTGCCACAGATTGCACACTCCTGCCAATTTCCAAGAGAGGCTTACAACCGATCGGATCGAACAGCGCATTACGAATGGTTTCCGCCGTATCCTCTACAAGCGGCATAACGGGTTTTCGAATAATTGTTGGGGCTACCGATGGCGGAAAAGAAACCAAAAGACCCCGCCGTCCGTATTTAAGCTGTATGTCCATGGAAAGGTTTATCCTGAAGCCATACCAACCAGCGCGGCGGCGCGTAACCCTCGAAGCGCAATACAGGCGGCCCCAAATCCATTATCTATGTTGGTAACAGCAATGCCCGGCGCACAACTCACGAGCATCGAAGCCAGCGCTGACTCTCCCTTTCGACTCACCCCGTATCCAGTTGACGACGGAACTCCTATCAATAGACCGGAGACCAAGCCCCCAAGCACTGTCGGTAAGGCCGCGTCCATTCCCGCGACAGCAATAATTACCGGGTAATCTGAGAGTTCAGACACGCGTCGCTGTAATCGCCAAAGTCCAGCCACTCCCACATCGTGGATCTCAGTCGAACTCACACCATGATACAAAAGTGTGCGCGTCGCTTCACGGGCGATAGGCACGTCCGACGTGCCTGCCGTGACAATCGCCACTTTCGGATCACCGAAAGGAGTCCTGATGGCTCCAAGTATGGCGGTACGTGAAACAGAATCATAATCCAGCAAGGTCTGAATATTATTTGCGAGTTGGCCGAAGTGATTTGGCGTGAGTCGAGTCAGGAACAGTCTGCGATCAACCCGTTGAGCCGTTGTGATAATCGTTTCGATTTGTTCAACGCTTTTCCCCTCACACAAGATACCTTCATCTATGCCAACCCGATTAATACGATCATCGTCGAGTACAACCTCATCACTCATGTGGCCACCCTGATGAAAGCACTGCCTCGACGATAAGCGGCAAATCGGACGGGTCGATTGACTCCGACCTCATCGAAATAATCCCCTACCGTCGACCCAAGCTTAACTCGTTCCTCATCATTAATATTTTTAAAAGTTGGTTCATCCATCTCCACCACAATATCTTCTGCCCGTACTCGGCACCGAACAGTAGACGGATGCAGCCTATCTCTCACCAGTTTTTCAACTCGATGAACGACCGCGAGTATCGGAGCGTGGATCGGCAGACCCGTCTCAATTCGACTGGAAAGACACGGCGCAGATGGCAATTCAGCAAGGTCCGTTAAACCCAGCTGCGCTGCGATTGCACGTATCCCGTTTTTATCAATGTCACATTCAACAAACGGATGGCGTACACCGTATTCTGCGGCCGCTTTAAGGCCCGGTCGGTAATCGCCAAGATCGTCTGTATTTGTTCCTGACAAGACCTGTATCCCTGCGGCAGACACGATGGTCCCGTACAGATTGTTCTTGCAGAAATAACATCGGTTAGCAGGATTAGCAATGTAGGCTTGGTCTTCAAATTCTCCCGCATCGATGATTTCTAACGCCCACCCGCGTGCCTCGCTATAGCGTCGGACGCGATCCGTTGCTTCGAAAGGAACTGCTGGAGATACTGCGTGATAAACGACAATAGCGGTTGCCTCATGGGCAACACAGGCGAGAGTCATACTGTCCACGCCGCCACTGACAGCTATAGCAACAGAGCCAAAACCGGAAAGATGTTTACTGAGTTTGTCGGTAAAATCAGGCGTCTTCATTTTCTGTCTTTCGCCGTATGCTTTCGCGAGCCAAATGACCTCCTTCAACATTTTTAATGTCATCCATCTCTACTTTCCGGCTATTGCCGCCGCTGGGTCGCTCACTCTCCTTTAGACGGAAGGTCTCGCCATCTCGCGTTACGCTACGGAAATTCCGTGACAAAAACTGTCGGCGGACACTCGAAAGCCGAAGTCCAAGCGTCGTTGTTTCAGCGAAACAAGTCCTCACGAGCGTTTCCTCAATCGAAGGGTCAAACAATACTCGAATATTAGCCATGATACGCATCTTCTTGCCATAGACGGGTGACTGCAACACATCGTAGACACCCTCCAACTGACGGAGACGCTCGAGTGCAACCGCAAGATCCTCGGCTGTTTGGTCGTCGATCTCGCACTCGCAGACCCCCACTGTTTCCTGTTGCCACTCAGACCCTAGTTCATCACGATAGCCTAGAACACGTAGGATATTTGAGCGACCCTGCAGTTCCCGCGTTCCAAACCCAGTCCCCGTGCCGGCAAGCGTACGCACTACAGCATCACCGGCAAACGTCGGACCAAGATGAGCCAAGATCGCAGCCCCAGTCGGAGTAATCCGTTCACCGGCAACGCCATCGTCAACCAACGGCATGCCCTCGAGCAATAGCGCGGTGGCCGGGGTTGGCACCGGTAGCGGTCCATGTGCCGTGGTCACCTCCCCCGATCCTTTGGGTAGCGCAGAACAAGACCAGGTCAAAGGCGATAAGCGGTCAACAAGCCAGCCCGCTACAACAATATCCGCAATTGAATCCCATGCACCGACTTCATGAAAGCTCACGTCGTCAGTCGGCTTTCCGTGCACACGTCCTTCCGCTTCGGCCAGCCGTGAGAAAATATCGATTGAACACACCCGCGCACCGTCAGAAAGGTCCATCGAAGCGATCATCTCGCGTATTTCACGCCATGCGCGGTGATGATGCGCAGGCGCACTAACGGGCATTACGGAAACGCGCGAACCCGTGAGCATGCCGTCGCTATGATCGTGTCGTCGGACATTGACCATATCGATCAAGCCGGTCGCCGACAGCATGCTATCAACTTCAGCCTGAAGCTCCGGCAGAAGATCCAGAATCGCAGCAGCGAACATGTCACCGGCAATGCCGCCAACCACATCCAAGTGCAAATGATTGAAATGCTGGGAGCTCATAACGCCCAATGGTACCAAATCGGGAGACCTCGTCGAATCACGCGCGGGTTTGTAGCTCAGTCTTAATCAGACATTAGCCAGTATGGCCTACAATCATTCGAAGCATCCGACGCGGTTCGTCATAGTCATTAACCGCCTTATGCATCGTCGCCCGGTTATCCAAACCAAGCAGCATCCCTTTCTCCCAATGATGTCTATGCTGGTATTTCTCGTTCAAGCTATGGGCGAACAATGCATCCAGAAGCCCGTCACCTTCAATGCGGGCTAACTCGTTAATGCACATCGTATAACCGGGATTGACGTAAAGAACCTTCTCTCCAGTCTTCGGATGCCGGCGAACGACTGGATGAATGACGTCTGGGTGAGCGTTCTCTTGAGAATCCGTCAACTTCGGCGTTCCACCCCCAGTATTCCAACCAAATCGGTGGGTTGCGGTCAGATTCTCGATCCTTTCTTTGGTTGCCTCGGGTAAATCAGCATAAGCCGCCGCCAAATCGGCCACCAGGGTATCGCCACCTTTCGTTGGGAGATGGGTCGCATAAAGAAAGATGGCATCAGACGGCTCATTCTTGTAAGTGAGGTCCGTATGCCAAAATGATCCCGCGGGCGTTGCCGTTGTACGTGATTCGGGACTATCCATGTTGCGGGCAATGATTGAAACCTCATCCGTTTCTGGGTGATGATACTGATCCAAAATATGTGGCACTAACGGACCGAAATATCGGCCCAAACGACGCAGCCAACCAACGTCTTCATCAAGATCATGCACGACAATCGCCCGGTGACTCACAAGGGCATCGTGGAGGGTCGTTAACTCGTCATCACTCAATGCCTGTGAAGTGGTGATTCCACTGATTTCCGCTCCAAACCCTCCAGAGGATGCTGAGACTTCCATACTCACAAAATCTCGCACACCATATCAAACCCTAACCTCGGTGATCTCTTTAGAAGCCGATCGGCATCACCATAACCTAGATTGCACAACAAGTTGGACTTGATCGTAGTGCCTGCGAAGAATTCAAGATCAACCAGCTTGTTATCAAACCCCGACATAGGGCCGCAGTCGAGGTCGTGGGCCCGCGAGGCAATAATCAGGTACGCACCCTGCAAAGAACTATTGCGAAATGCTACGGTCTCGGATGCCTCCGGCTTTTCCTGATAAGCCGTTTGAACTTCCGGTTTGTGCGGGAACGTGACATCCGCGTTCCGCCAGAACTCAATGTCGTAACCCAAAATAGCCGTAACAGGCGCACTCATGGTTTTTTCAACATTTCCTGGTGTTAATGCGGGGCGCAGCCTTTCCTTAGCATCATCGCTTTGCAAAAAAACGAGACGGGCCGGGGACCCGTTAGCACTGGTCGGCCCTTTTTGCATTAAATCATGTATGGATCGCAGCGTTTCATCGGGCACATCACGTTCATGCCAGGCATTGTGTGTGCGCGCCTCCGACAACAGGCGTCTTATCGTGTCCTTATCAATGACAAGACCTCTAAGATGCTTAACCGCGCGCTGTGCTGCTAAATCCCGATCGTCGAATTCAATTAACGGATCAGACATAAGTACGTTAAATCTCCGGTGCGAGTACAAACTGATGATCTAGTTTGAAATAAGGAATAGGTAAATTGAAACGTGCCGATTCTTCAGGGTCATCACACTTAGTGAAGTCCACAATTAAACTTGCTTTGACTGCCTGCACAACATCTCCATCCAAGTACTCGCTTCCGGCAACAAAAAGATGCGTAGTAACCCGCTGGTAACCATCAGCCGTGATAATGAAATGCAGGTGAGCAGGTCGCCACGCATGGCGGCCTGCCGCCAGTAACATGCGCCCGACAGGTCCATCCGTAGGTACCGGATACGGGGCGGGTTTCACTGTACAAAATGCAAAACGGCCCGCTTCATCCGTTTTAAAGACACCACGAAGATTTCCATGTGGAAACTTGTTCGGTTGCTGTACGTCGTAAAATCCGTCGGGCCCTGCCTGCCACACATCCAGACGAGCATTACTCACCGACTCCCCATCTAGCCCCCTGACCGAGCCCGTTACCAGGGTCGGTTCGCCATCCCCACTCTCCGAAATATTAGCGCCGTAAGGGAGCGACTTCGCGTCCTCGACAAAAAAAGGTCCGAGCACGGTCGTTTCTGTCGCGCCTTCGGGTTTTTGATTGGAAATGGCATCGACCAACATCGTAATGCCGAGGGTATCCGATAAAATAATAAATTCCTGACGTTTATCATCACTCCAGTGTCCCACTTCGGTTAAGAAACGAATGGCCTGCTCCCATTCCGCCATCGTGGGCTCGACCTCTCTGACAATGTCGTGGAGGTGCCTTACCACAGAAGTCATCACCGCTTTAAATCGTGCGTCAGGTGCATCCTCGAGGCGCGCGATAGCCTCCAGCGTGATGTGTTCGTTATTCAATGCGACACCTTTTTATCTTTGCGACCCTTATGCAGCCTCGAGGATGGCTCCCTCAGGTGCGATTCCCGCCAACGTCATCGCGTCAGCAATGCGCACTTTTTCCGCTGAATCCGGTGGCACCAGGGGCGGCCTAACCGCCCCCGAGGGAATCCGGCCCAAAGCCACTAGCGCCACTTTCATACGGTTGTGCATATCAACAAACGGATCCGCATAAAACACGTCTGCGGTGGCCCGAATTCTCTCATTCAGGTCTTTCGCAATATCCAGGCGGCCTTCCCGGATCGCATTAAACAACGCCACCTGCAAGTCTGCGATGACACTGCCCGAACCCGACAACAACCCCTTGCATCCGAGCACTAATGAGCTCAATAACCACGAACTGTGTGTGGTCAGCACATTGACGGGGCGTGCTAATGACTGCAACGCCTGGATTTGTCTCTCATGTTGTTGAACGTTGTTGCACCAATCCTTGATAGCGCAGACGCTTGGCACGACATCGCAAATTTGGAGCAACGTTTCCAACGGATAGCCTTGCCCACTTGCCAAAGGGTATTGAAAGACAATGATGGGAAGATCCGTTGCCTCCGCGATGACTTCAAAATGCTTGATCGCCATTTCGGGACGGGATTGCGCACCCAAGCTGAACGGATTAGGAGGGAACACAAGCAGCGCGGAAGCACCACCAACGTCGGCCATGCGGGCCAGACGGGCAGCCTCTAGGCTGCCATCGGCGTAAATCCCATTGACAATGGGCAACTGGTCACCTACTTCATCCAGGGTGAGCTCTAGCACTCGGACCTGTTCTTCGAACGTACACGACGCCACTTCAGACGAATGCGCGTTCGTTGCCAACGCTGTAAGACCCGTTGTGCTCGCGACATAGCGCAGATGTTGCCGATAAGCGCCCTCATCAATCGATAGGTCTTCTAGAAACGGTAATAGAACCGCAGGGATAACCCCTTCTGGCACAAAAGTCATTCGTTTAGGCATTGCTACCACTCCCTGTCTGGGCAAGAGCCTGGCGATCAACGTTTCTCGACGATGCTCCCGCGCTCGATAACAAACGTCTGGTCCAGCAAATGGCTGATATGGACATCGTTGGATTCTGCAACTAAAACTGCCTGTCCCTCGTCTTTCAAATCTTTCAGGATTTCAATCATTCGCCGCACAAACACCGGCGCGATTCCCTCGCTTGGCTCATCCAGGAGCAATAAGCGGGTGCCTGCCATTAAAGCCCGCCCGAAGGCCACGAATTTTTGCTGACCACCGGACAACTCAGCTGCTCTTCGATGCCGAAATTCTTCCACCTCAGGCATGAGGTCGAAAATCCAGCGTAACCGCTGTTGTGAATTCGCTAAATGGGTTGCCCAAACCGGCACCATGATATTCTCCTCAGTCGTCAACTGGGGCACTAGGCGGCGATCCTCTGGCATGTAGCCAATTCCCAAACGTGCGCGGCGATAACCATCAATCGGCACCAGATCTGTCCCCTCAAACTCGACGTGCCCGGCCGTTGCCGTCAGAAGACCCATGATCGTTCGCATTACGGTTGTTTTGCCTGCGCCGTTGCGTCCTATCAGACCGCACATAGTGCCCGCAGAAACCTCTAAATCAATCGCCCTCAAAATTGGCGTCGGGCCAATACTTGCATCTAGACGATTAACTTTAAGCATCACTGCGTATCCCGACGTGGTACTCCTGGCCCAAAACAAACTCGACCACTTTGGGGTCGACCATGGCCTTCGCAGTGGGTGCATCGCAAATGATTTCACCCTGAGAAAACGCCAGCACGCGCGCAACATGACGCTGAACAATCTCCATGTCATGTTCAATAAACATCACCGTAGTTTGTTCCTCACGTAGTGCAGCCATGATGATATCCATCAGATCGAATTTTTCCTCCACACTAATGCCACTGGTGGGTTCGTCGAGCATCAGTAACTGCGGTTTGCGCACAGTAGCCATCGCGATATCCAACAACTTTCGAATGCCCTGGGACAATGCACTGGCAGCGGTTTCTTCATGCTCAGCGATCTGGTAACTGGCCAGGTGCTTTCTAACGCGCGCATCGCGCTCTTTGTTTCGAAGGGGGCGCAACATGCTGAAACCGGACTCCTCCGCAATGCCATAGGCCATCAAAACGTTATCAAACACCGACTCTGACAGAAAGACCTGGGGAACCTGGAAAGAGCGACAAAGCCCTAATTCCGTGATGCGCCGTGGTGGCAAGCCCACGATATTAGTCCCTAGAAACTTGACAGTCCCTGCGCTTGGGGGGAGATGACCGGTCACCATATTGACGAATGTCGTCTTGCCAGCACCGTTCGCGCCGATGATCCCGATCGTCTCGCCGGCAGAAACGGTCACACCAATATTCTGGGCGGCGACCACACCCCCGAAACGCTTCTCAAGGCCGTTAACCTCCAGAATAGTTGTCACTTCACACCATCCTTTTTCCCTACCAAACGCTGCAGCACGGACCAAATACCGTCGGGGACGAACATAATGATAGCCAGTAGCGTGCCCCCCATGATCAACTGCCACAGATTAGCGCCATGCTCCCAAGCAAAGTGGCGAATGACTTCGAAAGCTACCGCGCCAATAAACGGTGCCGCCACATTACCCGTACCCGCGAGGATCGCTACAAAAACAAATTCTCCCGAAGCAGTCCAGTAAGCCATCGACTCTGGGTCAACTTGACCCACCGCAAGCGCCATTATCGCGCCACCAAAACCAGCTAACAGGCCAGAGATGACATATTTTATATGGATGACGTGCTCCACCGAATAACCGAGGTACTCCACTCGGATTTCGTTTTCCCGCACCGCCGTTGTCATTTGTCCAAGGACTGAACGAAGATAAATCTGCACGCCCAAGATCAGTCCATAGATCACCAATAAGCCAAACAGAAATAAGGTAATCTGAGCCGCCTGGTCGACCGGCGCATACCCAAGAAATGTCGGGGGGTGAACATTAAGGCCATCGGTACTGCCAAATCGTTCTGTCTTGGCCAAAACCCCGTACAGAATCATGGAGAATGCCATGGTCAACAGCGCAAAGAAAATTGCCCGATAGCGCCGCACGAGAAATCCAAGCCCCCAGGCAAGTAATCCGGAGGCAGCGGCAGAAACAATGACCAACACAAAGGCATCACGAACCCCAAGATAATTCAATAACGCAACACCATAGGCACTGAAACCATAAAAAAGCGCATGACCAAAAGAAATCAGGCCCGTCCGCCATAGCACCAACAGCCCCAGGGCCACCGACCCAATCGCCATACTCAACAAGCCGATCTGACGAATCCAATCGGCGATAAAAAAGTTAGCACACGCCAACAGCACAACGGCGATGGTGACACCAATAATAGTTTTATCAGCGGACATCAGATCTTCCTGACAGCTGGCGGTGCGAACAAACCTTCAGGCCGAAAGACCAGTACGATAGCCATGATCGCGTAAATCACAAACATCTCCGCCTGAGGAAACTCATGTATAGCAGCTGCGCGAACCACGCCCACCAGAACCGAGCCTATCAAAGCCCCTGGGATACTTCCCATTCCCCCTATCACCACTACCGCAAAGGCAAGCACCACAACTTCGACGCCAATCCCCGGCAACACCGAGATCGTGGGCGCTATCGCAGCCCCGCTTAATGCCCCAAGCGTTGTCCCTAGAATAAATGTCCCAAGAAACACCGCCGTGACATTGACTCCCATCGCCTGGCTAACCTCTCGATCAAAAATGACGGCCTGCAACAATCTGCCCCATATTGTTCGACTCAAAAAATACCAAATCGAAAGCGAGATAATGAGCGCAAGAACAATGAGCGAGAGATTGTAGTAATCATAGGTCATCCCCAGAATCTCAACGAATCCCAGCATCATTTGGGGTTGATAGAAAAAGTAAGGATCCGTGCCCCAGATAAACAAGCCGATGCCTTCGAGCGCTAGAAACGCCGCAAACGTGGCTAAAACAACAATATGCTCGTCTTTTCCGTAAAGATGCTTAAGCAATCCTCGCTCGATCAAAATGCCAAAAAAGACACCCACCACAATGGCAGCCAAAAAAATGATGACGAATCCACCAAAATCCGGTAACTCATGCTCGTACCAAATGCCTCCGAGGTAAGCCGCAAGATAAGCCCCAAAAGCGTAAAACGAACCGTGCGTCACATTCAGCACTCGCTGCACGCCAAAAATCACCGTCATCCCCACCGCAACAATAAAAAGATAGGATCCGTAGATCAAACCATCAGTAAGGATCGTAAAAATCAGCTGTAGATCAAACCATCCCAAAAGCAGTTGAACCATAATCTATGTGACCGTTATGACGTATCGAGCCGGCGATCCACGCTCAGCATTACAGAGAGGGTCCGGGGCAAGAACTGCCCCGGACCACAAACATATCAAATCAAATCAGTCGCACTTCGCGCCTTTCATCCCACCTTTAAGCCAAGTGACACTGTCCATGCCATCGGGCGGCATGATGCAATCGCCTTTAAAGTGCATGACCTCGCTCACCACCGGCAGACCGAGTTCTTTATCAAAACTCGCCACACCCCAGGCGTGATCAGTCACACCCTGGTGCCCATTACTGCGCGCCATACGAACTTCTGTGGCGACACCTTGGAAAGTTGCCCCTTCCAACGCTGCAATGACCTGATCGGTTGACGGCCATTTCCCACTATTCGCTGCTGCGGCTTTCTCATAGGCAAACTTTGCGCCAAGAATCGCCTGGGCGTATTGGTAACTTGGCTGCGTTGGCTGTGTTCCATATCGATTGACATACGCATTATTAAACCACTTAACCATCGGCGTATCAGTCAACTGGTTAGCATAAATGCCGTAGGGCCCTCTGGAGCCCAACACAATTCCAGCAGGCAGTTTCTTGCCTAATCGGTAGGCAGCAGTACCTGCCACCGACATCAGAAACGTCTTTTTCTTGAATAATCCCCGCGCCAAACCTTGAAAAATAAATGCCTCGAGATCCCCACCCCAAAAACTGGTATGGACCAGGTCTTCTGGTGATTTTAATAGTGCAGAGATTTCGGCCCCATAGCGACCCGCAAAAATCTTGGGCCATTGGCCCTTATCCGAACCTTTGATGTTGGGCGCCAATACCTTCATCGCTAAATCAAAATCGCGCCACGAGTCCTGCCCCCACGCGTAGTTCTGATTGATACCGGTATAACCATTAGCAGAAGGGTATTTGCTTGCCACGTAATGTGCCAATGCAACGCCGTCAGCCGTCGCGTGACTCATTGTCCGGAAAACATATTTCGGATTCTTATCTAATTCCTCAAAAACCCGTGGCGTACCGCATGTGGCATACACCGTAAGGGTCTTGAGTTCTTCAGCCACTGGCGTGATGGCCGCGCAAGTGCCAGACGACACAAAGCCTGCAAACATATCGACACCCAACTTCTGTACTTTGTTTCTGTATTCCGTTACCTGCTTGGCGCCACCGCCAGACTCATCATAGATAATGGCCTCAACCTGCGCGCCGGCTATTCCTTTTGTATTGTAGGGCGCAGGCACCTGTCCTTTATTGATCGCCTGAATGATCAATTCAGTGCCATTTCGAGCGGGAACACCGAAGGCCGGCGCACCGCCCCCAGTCAAGAACGTGGGTACGGCAATCACCATCTTGTCTTTCGCAACGGCATTGCCTACTGCCACGCCAAAGGTTGTCAGCACCGCGGCGACGCCAACTGCCACAAGTCTTAAAACTCTGTGTTTCATATTCTTATCCTCCTGAATAAACAATAGATACATCGTTGAGACGACTGTCAACTTTGTCAGTATAAACATTAAGCCCAAGGTTGTGGAAGCCTGAGCCATCTTGAAGCTTTTTCTATAAGATGTGTATTACTCTTTATATTCAACTGTTTAGGACTCGTTCTGCTAACCTCTCGCGTTTCGCGTGTCAGCAAGCAGGACTTGGAGGGGGACTTTTCATGACGTATCAAACGCCGAGCATCCAAACAACCGTCGTCGGCTCCTATCCAGTGCCAGAGTGGTTACAACAAAACCCATCGACCCAAGCCCTAACGGATGCAACGCGCGTTGTGATCAGCACGCAGGAACAAGCCGGTGTTGATGTCGTGTGTGATGGTGAACTCTACCGTTTCGATCCGAATCATCCGCAAACCAATGGCATGATCGAATACTTCGTTCGTCCGCTTGCAGGCATTCGAACGGACATCAGCTTTGCCGAATTAATGGATTATCGCCAACATGCCGGCACCCGATTTCGCAACACCCCTCCAGGGGTGATCCACGACGACATCGATCACGGCTCGCTGGATTTGCCCAGCGCCTGCAACCGGGCCAAACAACTCGCCACGCGACCACTGAAATTCACGTTAACCGGGCCTCACATGCTCGCCAAAACGTTAATTAATCACCGATACGGCGATACCTCAGAAGCGGCCATGGCCTTGGCTCGAGTGCTCGCTGAACAGGTCCAATCACTCAATGCAGACATCATTCAAATTGACGAGGCCAATCTACCCGGAAACCCCGAAGAAGCCACGTGGGCCGCTGCCGCCATCAATGTCGTCCTGGACGCCGTGCCATCCATTCCCGCTGTTCATTTATGTTTCGGCAACTATGGCGGACAAAGCATTCAAAAAGGTGACTGGTCTTCATTAGTTGATTATTTAAATGCACTCCATGTCGACCACATCGTAATGGAGTGCGCGCATCGTCCGATTACAGATCTGGAAGCTCTGCGCGAAGTGCGCGAAGACATCGGCTTGGGTATTGGCGTCATTGATATAAAAAAAACCGAGGTCGAGAGCGCGGATGAAGTCGCAAAAGCCATTGAGCATGCGGCCCACATACTGGGACGTGATCGCCTTCGCTATGTGCACCCGGATTGTGGCTTCTGGATGTTGGATCGATCGATCGCCGACGCTAAAATACGAAGTTTGGTCGCTGGACGTGATACTTACCTGGGTACAAGCAGCACACGTTAAACCTCGCAGGCATATTTATGCTTGCGACACACCATAAAGCCGCAAGAGTCGCACCATACGATCTGATGCATCCTCAGGGTCGTGAAAAAGGCGCGCGCGGTCGGCGAGTCGAAACAGCTCGCTTAAATGAATGACTGATCGTGCACTCTGCTGACCACCGACCATAACAAAATGATCCTGTAACCCATTCAGATAGGCCATCAGTACGACACCTGTCTTATAAAAACGGGTGGGGGCTTCGAAAATATGACGCGACAAGGCCACTGTCGGCGCAAGAATCTTGCGATAGGTGTCGACGTGGCCAGCCGTCAGAGCAGCTAAAGCAGCCGATGCAGCTGGAGCGATCACGTCGAAAATACCCAACAACGCATCGGAATAGCCCTGCTCATCTCCTTCTATTAACTCCGGATAATTAAAGTCATCCCCTGACAGCATTCCGACACCGGGCGGCAACTGTCGCCGCATAGCAATCTCGCGGTGCTTGTCTAACAGCGATACTTTCACCCCTTGCACCTTATGCGGGTGCGAGCGAATCACATCGAGACAGACATCCATAGCTTTGTCCAGGTCACTATGCCCCCAATATCCCGCCAGTGCCGGATCAAACATCGGGCCCAACCAATGAATAATGACTGGTTCATCAACCTGCGCCAACAGTCTCTCATAAATACGGTAATAGTCATCGGGCGAACGGGCGCTTGCCGCCAAGGCACGACTGGCCATCAAAATGAGTCGCCCTCCCTGCGCTTGAATGAATTCCGCTTGCAACTCGTATGCCGACTGAATGTCATCCAAGGTATTGTCGCGAGCGGAAACTAAGTGATCAGTGCCACAACCACTAGCTATAGTGGCATCTCCGTACGCACGTGCTGCCGAGACGCTACGTTTGATCAGCTCGCGCGCGCAGTCCCATTCAAGACCCGTTCCACGTTGCGCCGTATCCATCGCCTCCGCTACGCCTAATCCCATTGACCATAAATACTCTCGATAGGCAATCGTTCGTTCCCAGTCAATAGCCGGTGTTAACCACGGATCGTTAGCGGCCAGTGGGTCAGCAACCACATGGGCAGCGGCGTAGGCAATGCGACAAAACGGCCCCGGTGCACTCGAAAAACTTCCGGCATCACCAGTCTCATAGGTCTCCAACTGGCCGGTTACACTCGGCAAATGAAGCGCCGCCATGTTCAGGCTATCCCAACTGCCGAACCAATGTCGACCCAACGACGCGTGCGCCAGCTTTTCAAAGCCGCATCAGCAAGCTGGACACCTTTAACGCCCTCCATCAAATCGTAGATGTACGGCGCGCCGTCATACAAATGGCGAAGAAATAGTAACCATTGCGCTTTAAATCCATTATCGAATGATTCGCTCGCATACACTTCTCGCCATTGATCAGGAAAAGTCATCGACTGCGGCTCATCCGGGTTCCATATCGGTCGTGGCGTTTCTGCCCCGCTTTGGACCCAACAACGTTGCAGTCCTGCTACTGCTGATCCCGCTGTCCCATCGACCTGCACGGTTACCAAATCATCGCGGCGTACTCGAGTAGTCCAAGAACTCGCGACCTGAGCAATCACATTGCCCTCCAATTCAAGCATGGCAAATGCACCGTCATCCGCATCGGCGATATAAGACTCCCCTGCATCGTCGCGTCTTTGAGGAATATGGTTACGACCAATACAACAGACACCGGTCACCGGAGCTATCGTGTGGTCAAGCACGTATCGCCAGTGACAGAACATATCCAAAATAATCCCACCACCCTGGCCGAGTTGATAATTCCATGCCGGCCGCTGCGCCGGGGCTTCGAATCCATCAAAAACCCAATAACCAAAATCAATGCGTGCAGCAAGAATACGCCCGAAGAAACCCTCATCCCGCAGGCGCCTTAACTTAATCAAGCCAGGCAGAAATAATTTGTCCTGAACAACTCCATTGGCGATTCCCGCTTTCTGGGCAAGACTCGCCACCTTGAGGGCATCGTTGATATTCTCCGCCACCGGCTTTTCGGTATAGATATCCTTTCCGGCCAAGATTGCGCGTTCGATTAACCCCGCGCGCATTTGAGTCGTGCCCGCATCAAAAAACAATCTATCGCGAGAATCTGCTAAAGCCTCACCAAGATCGGTAGTCCAACGAACGACCCCATATTCCTGCGCTAGAGCGCGCAGCTTCTCTTCACTTCGTCCGACCAGTATCGGATCCAACACAATGCGATCGCCATTCTCCAACAGCACACCACCTTGGTTGCGCATAGCCACGATAGACCGCGCCAGATGCTGGTTGGTCCCCATCCTGCCCGTCACTCCATGCATGATGATGCCCAAGCGATGCTCAGCCATTCAATTTGCCCCCCCTAAGTTCTCCGTCGGCAGTATATTCATCACAATACAACCCACCTGGTGAATAACAGGTCTCACCGCCTGATCAACCAACCTGGTAACACGTTGCCCAATCATCCCCATCGAACTCCAAGCCTCCGAGCGTCACTTCCCAAGGGACGCGCGAAGATCGGTGGTCGCCACTCGGTCGAGCTCTCCCGTTAACCCATCGACAACAACGCCGTGTTCATCACGTGCATAAACAGCCGAAATCTTTTCATTCCACACATCCGCTGCAACCCGAATCGGGTCCCGGGTCATGGGATCGCCAAAGCCACCTCCACCCGGTTGAATATGGTGAATCAAGTCGCCTTTATACATCTGTCGATTCACTTTGCTCGGCAACAAGTGGGTTTCACCATTGGCTTCAACGAGGGTGTTTTTAGACCCAGGCGCTTCACCGCCTCCTTGTAATCCGTAAGGTCGAAACTTCATCCGGTCCGCGCGCAACTGCAGGCCCGCCTCTTTAGCCAGGACGCGATAAGAACGTGACAACCCCAGTCCTCCTCGCCAACGGCCCGCGCCACAAGAATCTGGCACCAGTGCGTATTCTTCAACTCGTACAGGATGTTGAGATTCAAGTGTTTCAACGGGAGTATTCGAGAGATTCTGGGACGGATTGGTCACCCCCTCGATTCCATCTTTATTCGGGCGAGCACCCCAGGCGCCACAGATCATGTCAACGATAATAAAGGGGGAGCCATCGCCCCGATAACCACCAAGACAGACCACCGTGTTTCCACCTTCTCCGGCCGCCGGGACGCGATCAGGGACTATTTGCGCCAACGCGCCAAACATAGCATCGACTACCCGGTAACCGGTCAATGCCCGCGCGGCGCAAGCTGCCGGCAGGACGGGGTTCAGAATGGATGCTTCAGGAGCGCTGACTGAAATGGCTCTAAACACTCCCGCGTTGTTGGGAATATCCCCCTTTAGCGCACACCGTACCGATAGGTACGTGCAGGAGTTGGTGTAAGATTTTGTCGAATTCAATGCAGCCGCTACCTGCGGGGCCGACCCGCTGTAGTCAACCAATACGCAATCGCCTGCCACGGTAATCGCGACTCGGATCGGCAGAGGGGTATCAGACAAACCATCATCGTCAATATGATCCTCAAAAGTGTAAGTGCCATCGGTCCAGGTTGCGATCTCTTCACGAGTCATACGTTCTGCATAATCAAGTAACGCCGAAAAATGTTCTTGGAGGCCACTAACGCCATAACGTTTTGACAGCTTCGCAAGTTCAAGGGAACCGGCCCGGCACGCAGCATATTGCGCCTTAAGGTCTCCTATCACTCTATCGGGCAACCGGACATTCAACTCAATTAGGCGCATCAAAGTGGTGTTTGGGCGCCCTCCTTCGAAGAGTTTCAGTGGTGGTATACGAATGCCTTCCTGATAAATTTCGGTCGAATCACTTGCATTAGAACCGGGTACCCGACCGCCCACATCGGTGTGGTGGCAAATAACCACTGCGAAAGCCAGCAATTCCTCTTCGGAAAAAATAGGCATGAACATGAAAATATCAGGAAGGTGCATTCCTCCTTGATAGGGATCATTCAGAATGACCGCATCACCCTCTTCCAGGGTATCCTTGTATCTCTCCAGGACAACGTGCATCGCCTCGGGCACCGCCCCAAGATGCAGGGCAATGGTTTTTGCCTGAGCAATCATTCGTCCTTCGCTATCACAAATAGCCGCAGAGTAATCCATTACATCCTTGACGATTTCTGAACGCGCGGTCCGCAAGACCGTATACGCCATCTCATCGACGATAGCATCCAGTCCATGCTTAATGACTGCGAAGGTCACCGGATCAGTTCTAGGATTCATGCAGCATCACCTATTAACTCAGGCGCTATATCAATCACGACGCTGCCGCATGCATCATTGTGGGCGACACATCGGGGAGGCACTACAATAGTGGTGTCATAAGCCTCCAGTATAGCTGGACCCGTTACCGCCTCCGTATCAACAACTGACCGCGGGTATATCATCGCAGACATGAGTTGACGGCTCGACTCAAACCACACCTCGCGCATGGCGCCTGTCGCCTCGCGAGCAGCGACCCCCGCATTGCCCTCTGCAAACGCGACGCGGTCCTGCCGAACCCCCAAGGCACTTAAGCGAATATTAACGAGCTCAACGGGCTCGTTATTCTGATAACCATAGGTCTCAAGATAGGCAGCATGAAATGCTGCAGAAAGAGACTCCGGCCCTTTCCGTTCGATCTCGCTAGGGTCAAAACCAACGGTTAACTCTGACGATTGCCCCAGGTAATGCATATCGGCGCTAAACCGCATATCAAAATCAGACTGGTCAAATCCATCGTTGTACAAGCGCTGCGCACCTTCATGGCGCAGGTGCTGGATCACATCCATAACTTCCACCGTTTCGAGTTGGTCCAATTCTCGGAACAAATTGTGGACCAGATTGTGTTCAACATCGGCTCCCAACATGCCCACTGCTGAAAACACCCCCGACATGACCGGCACAATGACTTTTGTAATACCTAGTAACACGGCCACATCAACTGCATGCGCCGGTCCAGAACCACCGAAAGCAAACAATGTCATATCACGCGGATCACGGCCCCTCTCGACCGTAACCGAACGAATCGCACGCGCCATTGCCACATTAATAATCTGTCGAACCCCTGCCGCTGCTTCCACACGACTCAAACCTAAGGGATCGGCGATATGCCGATCAATCGCGTTCATCGAACACTTCGCATCAATCGGCAGACTCCCACCGGCCAGACTATTTGGATTGAGAACCCCTAACACGACATTGGCATCCGTTACCGTGGGACGCCCATTGCCAAGCGC
>CAJQRU010000066.1 GCA_905612355.1 uncultured Gammaproteobacteria bacterium | reverse complement strand
TGAGTCACTGCCAGTAGCCACCATCTATGCCCACGACTCTACGGGACAAAACTGGCGAGATAGCTTATTTTGTGTACCGAAATAGGCAAAGCGATGCTCGCCCGATGGTGATCGGTTATAAAATATCTGCCTGAAGCGACCTGACTCCCAGTCGCCTGAGGATGTAGTGGCGTTTACCGCCTCAAGCACACAATCTAAGCACACTGGTATGACTTACTCCCGTGCGTTTATCCCAACTTTCTTGCTAAATCTTCTGCTCTAAGGTGCGTATAGCGCATCAACATGCGTGGGTCTTTATGACCTGTAATGGTGGCTACCTCTACTGGGTTTAATCCTTTCTCAAATAGCCTTGATGTGGCTTCATGGCGTAAATCATGGAAGTGCAAATCCTCAATTCCAGACCGTCTACATCGCTTTAAAAAAGCCCCTGATACACCTCTTGCAGAGTAAGTAAAAATAGGCTTTTCATGTAGTGGAATAACCCCTCCAGATAGCCTCTCACAGGCCCGTAGTTGGCCTCTAAGAGACGTTAGTGCAGTGCTTGAAAAGTGGGATGGTTCTAGGTTGATCAGTCTTTGTCGTGGGTATTAGAAGGGTACAAAGAGAGAAGTTAATGTGACTCTTTTTGATGTTCAGAATCTCGCCTCTTCGCATCGCAGTCTCTAATGCAAGGGTGATAATTCGACCCATTTCAGAGTTATCAATCAGGCATTCTTGTTCACCTTTTTCCAATCGTCTGGTGCGCCCCTTGTCTACCTTTGGAAGGGATACGAGTGGAATGGGGTTCTTTGGAATACAAATGCCCCAGTCTCTTTCAGCAACTGTTAAGACTCGACTCAATATGACGAGTTCTCTTTTAAGAGAAGCAGGGGAGACCGTCTCTAGACGGATATCCCTGTATTTGGATACCTCATGAGGAGAGAGATGAATCAGTCTTAGGTGGCCGAGATGCTTCTTGAGATGCTGAATACGGTATTGCTCACTCTTGCTACCTTTATGTAGTGGGATCACTTGATCCTGATAACGAATAAGAAGGGAGAGGAGGGTGGTTTGTTCTGATACTTCTATATAGAGGTGCCGTTCCATGTCGGCTTCTACACCTGCAGCCCACTTTCGGGCTAAAGACAGACTACTTAATGTATGGGTAATGGTCTGATAACCATTCTTTCTGATCTGGACGTGATAACCCTTGCCTCTCTTCCGAATACTCGCCATTTCTCGTACCTCACTGTGCCCTGAGTGTGCCAATGAGGAATGCCTACGGAATACGGTCTGGAACGACCGCTGTAGGTCTTTGAATTAATAACAGTAAATGGTGGGCGCGACTGGGATTGAACCAGTGACCCCTGCCGTGTGAAGGCAGTGCTCTCCCGCTGAGCTACGCGCCCCGTCAGGTGGGGGATTACAGTATCTTCCTTTCTGAGGGTTTAAGAGGGGAAAAATTTCCCCACGATTCATTATAAACGCCAGAGTTACGTATTTGTGCAGGGCCACTAATTGACCAGCTCCTGTTCACACTGGTACCACCCCAGGTTCAAATCCGACTACTTTTTTGTTTTTTGGGCTTCTTCTGTTCTTTTCGATGTTTCTTTCTTTCATTTCCCATGATGTTTTCCCGTTCGGGGCAATAGCAATTTGGTCAAGAGTAACTGTGATTGAACGAAACAATCAGAATAACGAATGACAGCAACTTTTGGATTCTATTTGGCATACAGAGAATTGTTCTGGTTGAGGATTTCTGATTATTGTAGACAAGGGATGACTGCGTTCCAGGTCTTGATTTTAAGATTCTACGAGTTAATAAAGTGTTGCCATTTAACGCACAGTTTCTGTGCCACGGCTGAACCGTTTCAGCTGTTCAATGGAACTATAATCTAGCCTCTCCCGAGGCCTGGTTCCACCGCAATGAGTATTCGCACCCGTTTCGCGCCATCCCCCACTGGATACCTGCATATCGGGGGTGTTCGCACGGCACTTTTCTGCTGGCTGTACGCGAAGGCAAAAGGAGGAGAGTTCATTCTCCGTGTCGAAGACACCGATCAGGCACGTTCTACGCAAGAGTCTGTCGACGCGATCATTGAAGGCATGCGCTGGATGGGGCTGGATTATGACGAGGGTCCAATCTTCCAAAGTGAGCGTTTTGAGCGTTATCGGGCGATGGCCGACCAGTTGTTGGACGAAAATAAGGCTTACCGTTGTTATTGCTCTAAAGAAGAGCTCGACGAGGTGCGTGAGGGTCAACGCCAGCGCGGACTGAAACCCCGATACGATCGCAAGTGCCGTGATCGGGTCGACATCCCCGGAGGGCAAGTCGAATCGGTTATACGATTCAGAACGCCGCTTGAAGGCACGGTATCTTTCCCCGACGCAGTGCGCGGTTCGATCGCGATTCAGAATGAAGAACTGGATGACCCCGTTATCGTTCGGACTGACGGCACGCCGACCTATAATTTTACTGTTGTAGTTGACGATATCGATATGCAAATCTCCCATGTCATTCGGGGCGATGACCACATTAATAATACTCCTCGACAGATCAATATATTTCGGGCGCTCCATGCACCGGTTCCTATCTTTGCACATGTGCCGATGATTGTCGGGGGAGATGGTCAGCGCCTTTCCAAGCGTCACGGTGCTGTGAGCGTGTTGCAGTATCGTGATGATGGGTATCTGCCTGAGGCGCTTCGCAATTACCTGGTGCGTTTGGGGTGGTCAAGTGCTGACCAGGAAATATTTTCTCTTGAAGAAATGATAGAAAAATTTGATATCTCAGGCGTGGGTCGCGCGGCATCGACTTTTGATATTCAGAAATTGAGATGGTTGAATCAGCACTACATTAAGGATGCGGATACGGAACGACTCGCCAGCTTGTTGGGCGAATGTCTTGAAGGCAGGGGGCTGATGTTAGCCGAGGGCCCGCCGGTGGGGGCGGTGGCGGAAGCCCTAAGGGAACGAGCGGAAACAATCGAGGAGATGGCCTGTAAGAGCGAATATTTTTATCGGGAATTTGAGGATTTTGAGGAGACTGCTGCCAAGAAGCATCTACGACCGATTGCAGCGCTACTGCTTGAGGCGGTCCGGGCGGAGCTCGCGGAAGTGACGGATTGGTCCACAGAGACGATTCATGAAATCGTTGCGAATACAGCGGTATCCCACGATGTAAAGATGGGGAAGGTTGCACAGCCGCTGCGCGTTGCGGTGTCGGGTTCGGGCGCGAGTCCTTCTATTGAGGTGACGCTCCAGTTGGTGGGGCAATGCCGGACATTAGCTCGGATCGATAGGGCGTTGGCTTATATCAAGGAGCGGGTCGGTCAAAATTCTTGACCCGCTCCTGTCTGGCCCTCAGAATACCCGCGCTCTGGGGCCGTAGCTCAGTTGGGAGAGCGCGTGAATGGCATTCACGAGGTCGTCGGTTCGATCCCGTCCGGCTCCACCAGGACAGTTGTCCCCATCGTCTAGTCCGGCCTAGGACACCGCCCTTTCACGGCGGCAACAGGGGTTCGAATCCCCTTGGGGACGCCATATACTTCAAGCACTTACGAAGGCCGGCGCGTCCGAAACGGACTATGTACCACGAGATGATCAGATTTCGTACAGACTGAATCGAGCCATCGTACGTTTTGCATGATCAGGCAAAACATGGATGCACTTCATCGTTGTTTCAACCTTCGCATACCCCGCCAGTTCTGCCGCGACCGTGATGGGCTCGCGTAGATCATTCACCAGGTGACTGATGAAGCAGTGGCGTAGTGAGTGCGGAGTGCCGCGCAAGGCGACAGAGATTGTTGATACCAACCTTGATAGGGCGGGTATCGACAGTATCGCGATTCCTCTCTTCTCGGAATACCACTTGAATTAATCAGTGCCAATCCTGCGGGTGGAAATGAACAAAAGGGTTCGCATAAGAATGGCCGTTTAACCGGGTTTCACGCCCGTGTACGAGTCTGGCACTTTCGTACAGAATCATGTCCCCTGGCGATAATATGATCTGGTGACGGCGCCCACCATGATCTTCGATTTCCAGTGGCCATTGCTCGTCCACTTCTTGAGCGACATTAAGGATCGCACTAAGAATATGAGTTTCTTCTTTATCACGGTGCGCCTTGAGAATCGCTCCCCTTTGGTATTCACGAATACCAAAACAAGCTGCAAATGTTACATTGTTCAATCCACTCCATAATTGGATTTTTTGCATAGTAGCCAACACCACAGCGTCTTCCAACGTGTTGGTTAATGGGACAATTTTGGATGGCATCGCATCTCCCAACACATATCGCCCGATTGCGTCGCTCTCCTCGGCGACTGCGTTCTTTCGGTGTGTTTGATAATACGTACTCAGTTCCTCAAACAGATCGTTCGGAATCGTATCGACCTTGAATCCTTGCGCTGTAAATTTTGGGATCTGTCCAGCCCGCCTCGTTTCTCGAAATTTGAGTTCCATGGTCCAGCACTGCCCGTCGACAGGCGGTCGTTGGACACTGACAGCGAGTGGGTGGGGGTTATTTGAGGTATTAACGTGACCCAAAAGCAGTGCCCGTCCCTGAACTGCCCCCACATTCAGATCCAATGCTGGAAATGTGCGTGCGGCACCAGCTGCACCATTAAGAAACACGCTGAGTGAGGTCACTCTTTGACCACCATCGGCTTTTCTACGATTGACGGAGCCCTCTGGAAAAGCACCGTCACACGCGTCCACCTTTGCACCCGAACGGTAACAATGAAATGTCAGTGGCTCAGCATTAACAAGCGGTAGGCCGCTCAACGCAGCACCCTTTTTACAGATCGACTCCAGTTCGGGTATTTCATCATGTTGGAAAGTGACGCTATCAACTATCTCTGGACCATAACTTATGCTAATGCGCTGCGGGCTATCGACATCGCTGGTGAGTGAATATCTGTCACGACTTCGTTTCTTCACTAGCTCCAGTAACCGGTCGCACTCATAAGCAGTCAGGAACCGGTCGAGTATTCGGATGCCCGGGGACTGGGAATATTCAATCAACGACCGGCTCTCCTGTTGGTCTGATATACCCCGGGAGCTGTGGGACAACTTGAGGGGATGGG
Organism: uncultured Gammaproteobacteria bacterium; assembly: GCA_905612355.1. GTDB lineage: Bacteria > Pseudomonadota > Gammaproteobacteria > Arenicellales > UBA868 > UBA11791. Next base: position 4,391 of record CAJQRU010000066.1, on the reverse strand, counting down.
GACGCGGTAAGCTGTATCAGCAAGATGTACCACATTTTGATCTGAACCGAGCGGGTTCAGGCGGGTTCAGTCGAGAAGAACCTAGACAGGGCCCAATTTTTGTGGCCTTGCCTAGCATTCCAGTAGCCTTTCACGGCGGCAACAGGGGTTCGAATCCCCTTGGGAACGCCATATGTTTCAGCGGGTTAGGCGTTAACTGATTTGCATTTGTGCTAAATACTTCCCCCCAAAGGGAGGTATAGGGCACGCACATTCTCTCCCTATCTCGCGGCAGTCGCCTTTTTGTTGGACGATCCAAGCTCTGCTAATCTCCTCGCTGGTTTGCAGGTTGAAAACCAGAAGTGAACTAATGTTTTGAGGTGACGGAAAGAAACGTTAGTTGCAGGCGATAACTTAGATCCAAACCACCAAGTGAATGCGTTGAATCTAAAACTTCAAGAACTATGTGTTCGATTGACGGGCTTAGTCTTTATCCGAAGTGATCAGCCCGGAAGACGCCAAGATATCTCTAAGGGCTTTAAGCGTGTCCGCCTCGTCGACAGGAAGCAGGGGTAAGCGCGGGTATCCTCCTGGTTGGCCCATCAAGTTCATACAGGCTTTATATTGGGATTGAGGAGTTGCAAAAATGCCACTCCAATCTGGACGGATAAGGCGACTCATTAGATTACAATAGTCGTCCGCTATTGATATGGCGGCATCCCTATTAGACTGTTGTACGTTTTTATAATACTTCACACCAAATGAGGCAGCAGTGGGTCCACCATCGATGTTGCCATCGCCACCAATTCCAGTGAGCGCAGCATGTCCATGCTTACTTATGAAAGGCGCGAAGACACGAACATCACGCACGACACATTCGAGTGTCTTAACCATTTGATTGCGGTTAGCTGTACTGTCTTTCAGTGCGACTACGTTTCTTATTTTTGACAAATGGATCCCGGTTTCATAATCAATTTCTACATTTGTCCCACGCGCCCAGTTGTAGACCATGAGGGGAATAGTCACGTACTCTGATAAATCAGAAAACATTTTAACAATCTCACGGGATGACGGAACACAGTAGGGCGGTGGGGTAGATAAAACGCCATCGGCGCCTATGGTTTCAGCGTGTTTTGCCAATACACCGCTTTCACTCGCCGTGAAAGTAGTACAGCCGATGACTAAAGAAATTGTGCCTTTTAGTTCTTCAACGGCGATTTCTGCAACGAGTTGTCGCTTCCCAACTGACTGGGAAAAGCACTCACCTGAAGTGCCGTTGATGAGTAATCCTTGTATGCCCAGATCTGCATAGAGGCGTAATCCCTCACGCAGGGCTGCCTGATCTAGAGATCCATCGGCTTTAAATGGGGTGGTCGTGGCAATCCAATAACCTTCCCAATTGACGTCATGTCGATCCCCTGCGATACCTACTGAGTTAGCTGATGCCGGACACGATTCTTAGTCCGTGATCATGCGTCGACGAAACAAAGTCGGATTGTGGGATGCTTAGGCATGAAAGTTAAATTCGATCTTGATCCCGTGAGGGTCATAACAAAAAATTTGCTGGAGGTCCATATCGGGCACCGATTTATGTTCGAAATCGATATCGTTATCTTTTAGTCGTTTGGCAACCGTGTCAAAATTCTTGGCGCGGAATGCAACATGATCAATCGTTCCACTATTTTTGGCTTGTAATTTATCGGTTTGAATGAAGTGCAGGACGGGGGAGTCGCTTAAATAAATCCAGAGACCGGGAAAGTCGAAAGGGGGACGAAAGCCCTCCTTGAAGTTCAATACATCAACATAAAAATGCCGACAGGCGGATAGATCGTTCGTTAATATATTGACATGGTCGAGAGACAGCACGTCACTTGTTGTTTCGTTAGACATAGTTGAGTCTCTGTTTAACTTAATTTGATTAATGTATTGGCAACTCTATGGTAGATGAAACGACTAATCATTGTATTGGATCATTAGCTAGCCTACAAAACGGCTTCTTTTTCGTAGTAATCATACCGCCGTTGCTAGGTTTCAATGCATGTGTAATAAACGCCAAGATTCTATGATTTCTCTAGCTTTTAGGTGCGTACCTTTCGGTGTGTGCTGCGAGGCGTCGGGCTTGATGGGTTGTTTAGATGATGAGCCTACAGTTGTCCCAAGAGGAAATATTTTGGTCAAAATTGATATACGAACGTTGATAGTGAGGAAAATATGAGTGAACAGCGTATTGGTTTTGTTGGGCTCGGTAATATGGGTGCGCCTATGGTCGAAAATTTTCTAGCAGCCGGTTTTACAGTAGCGGTATTCGATGTCGATCCATCACGGATCACTCCGTTGGTTGATAAAGGGGCGATTCGAACCTCAAGTGTGGCTCAAGTTGCAAACAACGTAGATGTCTTATTTGCAAGCTTACCAACAGCCGAAAGTGTTCAGGAGGTAGTTACTGGGAAACGAGGCCTACTTGAAGGAGCGAAACCCGGATTAGTATATGTCGATACTTCAACGGTGCCGCCGCCCTTGTGTGCAAAGTTGGCTAATGAGTTGACTGGCTATGGGGTTGAGATGCTCGATGCGCCGGTAAGCGGGGGGAAAGCTGGTGCACATGCGGGAACGCTCAGCATCATGGTGGGTGGATCAATAGAGACCTACAACAAATGTCGACCATTGTTTGAGGTGATCGGCAGTGTTATTGGCCATTTTGGGGAGAAGGTTGGATCTGGCATGCATGCCAAAATGGCCAACCAAATAATGGTGGGTATTCATTTGGCGGCGCTCTCGGAGGCTATGGCGTACGGCGCGAAGGCAGGCTTGCAACTCGACACCCTTGCAGAACTTCTGCAGGCTGGTCGCGCACACAGTGAGATACTGAGTGTAAACGGACCGCGAATCCTGGCGGGTGATATTGAGGAAATTGGTGCGATGGGGCCAATGACACTTCTCCACAAGGATATGCACTGTATTGTGGAGAGCATGAAGGAAATGGGTGTAAGGGATTCACTTAGCAACAAAGTGCATGCGATGTATGACAAGCTGATTAGCCAAGATCAAAGTGCTGGCACTCCAATAAGAGATGGAATGGGTTTAATCTATCTATATGAAGAGATTTTTGCGGTTAATGTGGTAGATGCACTGTGAGCTATGTGGTTGGTAAGTCATGAATAGCGATGCGGATGGATCTCCGGTGAGTTCATTACCAGATCGTCAAGAAGTGATGTTGCCTACAGGCCGTGTCTCTTATCGTCAGGCTGGTAGTGGTCCTGATATGGTATTTTTGCATGGACTAGCAGGTAACAGTGGTACTTGGATTCGGCAATTCGAATACTTTGCCGCTCGATTTCAAATTACGGCGTGGGATGCTCCAGGGTATGGAAACTCTGACACGGTGACACCTGATATTGATGTTTATGCAGATTTGTTAGGGGCCTTTACGGCATCGCTTGGTATAGAGCGGTTTATATTGTTGGGGCACTCGATGGGCGGCGTGGTGGCGGGTAACTTTTCTGGACGGTATCCTGATCGAGTTACCCGACTAATTTTGTCCTGTACACATCTAGGTGGTAATCAACGCCCGGGGACACCTCTGGGTGCAAAATACCTTGCACGGTTAGCTCAATATGAAGAGATGACTCCCTTGGGTTATGGCCGTGCCCGGGCCGAAAGCATGACCGCGCCCGGATGTGATCCAAAAATTCTGGAAAATTTTGCCCATATTGCCGCGGAAACTCGAAAGGAAGGTCTTGAAGCAGCTATTCGTACCATTTCTGAGGCTGATAACAGGACACCATTTGCTTCTTTGGACATGCCCGTGTTGGTTCTTGCCGGTGATTTGGATAAAACGGTGCCCAAGGCGCTGACTGAAAGTCTGATTGCTGCTATACCGGAAGCGGTGCCGTCATCTTCGATTCACTATCTGCCAGGTGTTGCCCATGCTCCCTATATGGAGGACGTCGAACGATATAACAAGTTGCTGAGTGATTTCCTATTATTTCTTTAGGGGGTGTGGTTGTCGTTGTTATTTATGTCGACGTTCGTGAGTGCGTTATGCGACCCCAGTGTTATGACGAGACACTATTGCATTAGATTAGTTCTATGGTGCGGTCAGCGTTTATCGCTTGGGCAGGATTTCTTTTGAAATCGAATTATGGCTTGCGAGAAATGCCGTCGTGACGAGCGCATTTTTTGTAGGTATTGCCGTTGGATTCTCTTTGATAGTGGCTATCGGAGCCCAAAACGCGTTTGTGTTGAGACAAGGACTACTTGGTGAGCACGTCTGGGTCGTGGCGCTTTTTTGCGCTTGCGCTGATGCGCTTCTTATTGCGGTCGGGGTGGCAGGATTGTCGTTTTTACTAATCGACGCGCTGGATTCGATATCCAGATGGTTATTTGCTGGTGCAGCGCTGTGGTTACTGGGC
>CAJQRU010000065.1 GCA_905612355.1 uncultured Gammaproteobacteria bacterium | reverse complement strand
CCGATTCGACGACGTTCCAGCGGAATCCGCGCCGTTTCGGCGATCCAATTACCTCAATTGATGAACCATGACAATGCGGTAATCGTCGATGTCAGGGACAATACAGACTTTGAGAACAGCCACATCGCCAAGGCCATTAATATTCCTATCAATCAGCTCAAATTGAACCTCGCACGTCTCGAAAAGTATCGCAAAAAAGAAACCGCGATGGTCTTGGTCTGCCGATCTGGCCAACAGGCAACGCGCGGTGCACAGGTACTGCGTAAAGAGAACTTTCCCAACCTCTACACCCTTGATGGTGGAATGAATGCCTGGGAAAAAGAACATCTTCCGGTGCAACGCTGACCGCTATACGAAGGATCTCATCCAATGGCCGAAAACAACACGCCAACTGCACCCACTTTCCAGTTCAACCAGGTTTACTTAAAAGACGCCTCTTTCGAATCGCCATGCAGTCCCGAGGTGTTTGGTCCGAAAAATCCCAATCGCAATCCTGCTATTGACGTACAGCTGAGAATTCAGCACCAGCGTGTCACCGATACCGATGATGTATACGAGGTCGTTCTCGCAAGTACCTGCACGGCCAAGACAGATGAAGACACGCTGTTTATTGCAGAAGTCCAGCAGGCTGGCATTTTTACATTGACCGGTTACGAGCCCGCGCCACTGGAAAAAATGCTGGAAGCAGCTTGCCCGAACGTATTGTTTCCTTTTATGCGCGAAGCGATTTCACAGTTGGTCGCAAGGGGCGGGTTCCCCCAGTTACTGTTAACCCCTGTGAACTTTGAAATAATGTATCAACAGAAAAAATCTTCGCCCCAACCCGACGCAGAAGGTGCGCCGAACAGCGCTTGAGCATTTGCTGCGCCGCTGGTCGGTAATCGTCTAGGCCCCTATAACGACGATGGCTTTGCAGCAACCCATTGGTGTTCTGGGCGCTGGCTCCTGGGGAACAGCACTCGCTATTCTTATCGCGCGCAACGGCCATCCGGTTTCGCTATGGAGTCATAACGCCCAACAGGCCGCAGATATTGCTCAACGACGAGAGAATTCACGGTATCTGCCCGGCATTGATCTCCCCGACACCATCGACGTCACAGCAGATCTACCGTCATTGGTGCGCAACACTCGTGACCTGGTCATCGCCGTTCCTAGCCACGCGTTTCACACCACACTGGTGTCTTTACGACAGCATGCGGAAGGGCCTTTGCGCGTGTGCTGGGGAACAAAGGGCTTTGAACCCAACAGCGGTCGCCTCCCCAGCGCGGTGTTCGATGAAGTACTAAACACCCACGGCACCGTGCCCGCCGTTGTTTCTGGACCCAGTTTCGCGAATGAAGTCGCTCTGGGGTTTCCCACCGCGCTGACAGTAGGCTGCGAGGATGATGCGGCGACTCAGCAATTTACTAACTGGTTTAGAAATGAACGCGTACGGGTTTACACCAGCACCGACCTCGTTGGCATTCAACTGGGCGGCGCCATCAAGAACGTGATGGCCATTGCCACTGGGATCTGCGATGGGTTGGGTTTAGGTGCCAATGCGCGTGCAGCACTGATCACACGTGCATTGGCTGAAATGACGCGGTTTGGTATGGCACTTGGCGGCCAAGCCAAGACTTTCAGCGGGTTAACCGGTGTCGGCGACCTGCTACTCACAGCAACAGATGATCAATCAAGGAATAGACGCCTGGGCATCGGACTCGGCAGCGGTGGGTCCATCACCAAACTCATCAAAGAGATCGGTCAAGAAATAGAAGGCATCAATACTGCCCGCGTGCTATATGAAAAAAGCCGGGAACTTGGCATCCAGATGCCCATCAGCGAACAGGTTTACCGTGTCATTTTCGATGATCTTGACCCGGCATCCGCTGTCACGACCCTGCTTGGCAGAGCCCCTCGCGAAGAAACAGATTAAGGATCAACGCGGGCGGGTCAATAGCGGCGTCATCACGTCCTCAAGTGCCTTGGGGGTAATGCCAAGGACAGCAAAATCATTCCTGGCACAGACACTGTCAATCTGCATGGAGCGATAATTATCCCGAGTAAATAATTTTCCGGGGAGACGTTCCATCACCAACGCCTGCAATCTTGATAACGAATCGGGCAATCCCAGCACCAGGCGCCGGCGACCAGTGACGCGCGCGACAAACTGGACCAGTTCTTTAAACGTGTAGATTTGCGGGCCACAAAGGTTCAATCGCTGGCCATTAAAATCCGCACCCCTTTCGAGCACTTGAGAAAACGCTTCGACCACGTCATCAACACAGACCGGTGCAAATCGCGTTTGCGGACACACCACGGGAAACACCAGCATCCAGTCGAGTAAACGATCAAAAACACCGAAAAAATTATCCCCTGGTCCAAAAATAATGGACGGCCGAAAACTCGTTACCGTAACCCCACCACAGGCGTGGTGAACCGAGTCCTCACCTTCACCGCGACTCTTAAGGTAACGACTAGGCCCTTTGGCAGCATCGGCATTTAATGCACTCATGTGCAGATATTGCGTGACGCCGGCTACTTGACACAAATGCACCAAACGGCAAGGGAATGCCACATGAACTGCGTCAAAATCAATCTCTCGGCTCTCGTGCAATATGCCAACCAAATTTATTACAACCGTCTGCCCTACAAGACACACGGATAAGGCTTCATCGCTCTCAAGTTTGACCCTGATAACTCGCACACCCGCGATTTGTCTGAGCCCGGATTCGGCGGTCGAGCTTCTGGCCAACGCGGTGACTCGGTGTCCGGCATTAACCAATCGGGCCAGTAGGTGGCGCCCAACGAAACCGCTGCCGCCGATAACCACCACTGTTTTCTGAGCTGTCACCACGGGACGCAATCTGCCTGCAACGGTTGGATGCATTGCACAGAGTTGTTGGCCGGACTGTTAACAAACGTGCTCACAGGGGCAACCTCGATCCCCCCTTCCCACGGACGTAATACCGCTTCCTCTCGTCGCGCTGGGTCAAGCCACGCTGATTGACCCTCTTGGTCCAGAATAACCGGCATCCGATGATGAACACTATTCACTGCCGGGCTTGCCGATACCGTCAACACACAGAACGTTTCTAAACCATTACCCGTCAAGCGATCGTTACTTGACCACAGCCCCGCCAGAATCATCGGCGCGCCCAACGGTAGGCAAAAATAATGCGGCTGCTTGTGGCCTTTAGACAAACGTTGCCATTCGTAGTAACCATCACACAGGACCAAACAACGTTGTTTCGAAAACGCCTTACGAAACATCGGCTTCTCGTGAGCGGTTTCGGATCGGGCATTGATCGGACGCGTAAATCTGGTTTCACTTGCCCACTCAGGGACAAACCCCCACGACATCGCAGACACCGCTGGGCCCCCACTTGATCCGTGAACGACCCACGCCGATTGCGATGGGGCAACGTTGTAATTGGATGGCAACGCGGCAGCACCAGAGCAGTCAAGCTCGCCCATTGCCGTAACGAAATGGGCTAATTCGCGGTGACGATCAAAGCGTCCACACATGGTTTACGTTTCTCGAGATCCTATAAGTTTTGTCTTTCATCGCGCTTCAATGTACAGACAGAGTCTGCGCAATTTTATTAACTCACTCCCCGAACCGCTACGCGAGGCAGCGGGGTTTACAACAATACACGAATTACCGTTGCTTTTGGTCAAGCAACTTTAAACGCGGTACATAGGTATCTTCACATCAACATCACTGTGCTGTTGGGATAGTTAGTGCCATTATTTTCCGAGACCTTAACTAGCACCAGCCTAGCTCTCGGAATTTCATTGGTGGCCCCTAATCACTTGATCGTGCAGTTAGCCAAACATTATGGCCCGCAGAATTTTTCCCGACACACAATGACTACGATCGAAGTGTAGAATTCCCCTCTTCTCGAAGTTATGCCGAATTAACCAAGTCCACTTCCATTATGCGTCGCCTTTTGAAGTTCTCTTTGCCTGTTCTGTTACTGGGCGGAAGCCTTGTCGTTTTCTTATGGCTTAAAGCGAGCCAAGTGCCGGACCAACCGATCGAAGCTATTGAAAAGACCTGGACCGTCACTACCGTTAGTGCACAGCGTCAATCCCTTTCTCCAACGGTGCGCCTTTATGGACGAATCGAGTCACCACACGAATCCCACCGCCGTGCCGCCA
>CAJQRU010000064.1 GCA_905612355.1 uncultured Gammaproteobacteria bacterium | reverse complement strand
GTTCGAGACTCAGTACGACCGCGTGTTTAATCAAAATTGTGGGGCAGGACCCGCCTGGCACGGTGGCAAACCCACGAAAGAGGATTGCGACCTCGCAAAAAACGGCAACTTGATGCTGGGTGGGATGGGTGTTTTGGGCTGTTATGTCCTGAAAGCACCTGGCGTGGAACAAAAGAAGAACGGGTGCACTCGCGATGAGTATGTGCAGAGCCATTTAAGATCTGACGACAGTAACAAGGGGGCTGCTTATGGGGGTTGCGGGAAAGCCGAACTTTCAGAATTTATTCGTGGCTGGCGGCCCCGATCGTGTGGCTTTAAATCCGCTGATATCGCGGCACTCTATGGCGCGCGTGTTGTTGCGCGGGCGGGACCGGTCGATGTGTGCAACAACCTGCCCGGTGGTAAAGGATCAAAACATACCCCCTATGATTTAAATGCCCATTTCAGGGGCCACACCAACTTCCCATGGACGTGCAAGTTGGGCAAGACACGCGGGTGCACCTGGACTCGTTCTGCCCAGCCGGAGTACCCGACTTCAAAGTGGGTGGGGCCGGGTGCGATTGCCATCGGCAAGGACGATGCGCTTTTTGTGGTGGATGTACCGGCGTCCGAGACGTTTGATTCGTGGGGTAGCGCCCCCGGTGATTTAAACATGACGGTCAAACAGTTCTCAGCGGCTGGGAAATATCTCGGGGTGGTGATGAAAAACGGAACGACGGCGAGGCTGTACGGTGCCAGCGGCCCAATATCCTCGATGCCCGATCTGCCGGCGCTCGCGATCAGGCGTCCCAGGTCAGGTGCAGGGGAACCTAAGTTCGGGACCGTCTCGATGCATACCAGTTTTAGAGACGAAGTAATGGGCGTTGCTTTCCAGATAAAGCAAAAGCTGACCGCCAGTACGCCCGACGCATTAAAAGCAGTGGCGACCGGCGCCGGCGCAACAATCAGCTTTTCTGGAGGTGCCCATTTCAGTTCTGCCTCTGGGCCGGGCAGCGGGAACCAGTCCATCCATCGCAGTGGTGACCTGTTTGCCCTGCATCAACTCGCAACGTCGGGTGCCATGACACCCCATCATAATCTCGCCACCGGTGTCGCCCCTGGCTGGCGGACGGCGAAAGACGTCGCGCGCATCATCGTCTGGTATGGCGACCGGGCGGCCGGCAACGAGTCGGCCAACGTCGAGGAAGTGATTACGCAATTAAAGAAAAAGGATATCACTGTCCTTGCCATTAACACTCAGCATGGAGTGAGTTTTGATGGCGGATATACACATAGTAATGATCTGGCGGGTTACGTAGGTGGTGGCACGGGCCGATTTTCCGCCACCGCGCCTGGGTATGGTCAGGGAAGGGGCAGAGGAATCGACTGCCCCGAAATCACCCGGCTAACGCTGAAGACCGCGCCGATGCTCGGCCGGGATTTCAATGCGTCCGAGTTCGCGGGACCGCCTGGCTCATACCCCGATAACCAAATGCGCGCACCGTGTACGCTCTTGCCCGCAGCGGTTGCGGCCTCCTTTTCGAAATTAGTCCGCAAGGGGCCGATGGGTCGTCTTTGTGTAGATGGTTGCTCGTTGAGTAAAGATGGCGATGGCCAGGCGACGCGCATCATTGATGCCACGGGCGGTGCCTATCAGCACCTCCTTGAAGGGTCCCTAAAAAATGGCATCTGGTATGACCTGTGGGACCACCACGGCAAAAAAGGAAGAAAACGAAAGGATGGGTCATGCGCAAGCTGCACGGGACCGTCTGAAGCCTGGAACGGTGGCAAGGGCAACTATGAGCCGACGGTCAAGTTCATTCTGGATCAGTTCAGTCCACCGCCAATGGCAGGGTCATCGGTGCCAGTGACGGTGAGTAATGATCGCAAGACGCTGTATGTCGCAAAGTTTAATGATGGAAAGGCAACAGGGGATCTTGAAGCGTGGTCACTGAGTGCGGCCTATATTCCAACATCGATCAAATGGAGTTCTGCGAAGAAACTCGATGCCCGCTCGAGTCTGGCATCGAGCCGTAATGCGCTGACCTATAGCGAGGGCGGTGGAGTAAAGATGCAGTGGAAGCGCTTGGGCGATGC
>CAJQRU010000063.1 GCA_905612355.1 uncultured Gammaproteobacteria bacterium | reverse complement strand
GGCTCTGATTCAGGTGGGGATGAAAGCGGACCGGGTGCTTTCCATTAATTGGACGACTTTATGGTCATCGATGCGGTAGTAGACTTTGTTGGCATCTTTGCGGGAGGCCAGGATGCCTTTATCCCTGAGAATCGATAAATGCTGAGAAATATTGCTTTGGGAGGTGCCAACCAGGTCCACGAGGTCTTGAACGCTGATTTCCTTAATGCCGGCGAGAATGCACAGCATCTTGAGTCGCAACGGATGTCCCATCGCCTTGAGCGCTCTTGAGGCGACGTATAAATTCTTTTCGTCCGCCAAGAAACTTCGGAACGGATCCCCATTGGCAGGAGAAGCGACTGAGGTGGGCATGTCTGCCATGGCGAGTACCTATGGGACAACTGAAGAATATCAATTAAATATTATACATTAATGTTCGAATTATAATATATCTTACAAGTAAATAATATAACTCATTGTTAATAAACATTAATGTAATAAATCGTGGTATCAAACGGAGTCACAGATAGTGCTTTAAAGACGGATTACGTGACCTTTCTGTGGTCTGCTGAATCTGTTTCTGCTGTGTGACTCGATTCCCCGCCGGGGCAGTTAAGGACGGCCATTGCGGTGTTGGGGCGGGCGCTCTGAAACACAGACGCTATACTCGTTCGCGGTTTTCGCCACCGTTACTGCTCTAGGTTAAGAAATGAAGTGTTCCAGGGTTCAATTGCACCGTGCGTTATCGCTCGGGGTGCTGTCTGTGTTGTGTATTGGGATCAGTGTCCCTGCACAGGCCGATACGCCCGAGTCATTGCCGATGGAGGATCTCAAGGTCTTTTCTGAAATTTTCGGCAAGATTAAGAGTGATTATGTTGAGCGAGTCGATGATGGTGAGTTGCTCAAGAATGCGGTGCGGGGGATGCTTAACGGCCTTGATCCACACTCAACGTACCTTGAGCCCGAGGCATACCGTGAAGTCAATATTGATACACGGGGAGAATTTGGCGGTTTGGGCATTGAGGTCACCCTGGATGACAACGGACTCATCAGGGTAGTAACACCGATCGATGGCACACCGGCTGACCGGGCCGGTATTCTCCCCGGTGATCTGATTGTTCGACTCGATGAGGCGCCGGTTAAGGGCATGGCTCTTGATGAAGCCGTGAATCGAATGCGCGGGAAGCCGGGCACCACGATTGACTTGACCATTGCTCGCAAAGGCGCGCCGAAACCGATCCGGATCACGATTGAGCGGGCGGTTATCCACATCGATAGCGTGTGGGCACAATTGCTAGAAGGGCATTATGCTTATGCGCGCGTCGCTCAGTTTCAATCGGGGACCGCTGCGTCACTGCGTCGTGAATTGACTCGTGTGAAAAAAGAGGCGGGTGGAACACTAGATGGTCTGGTCCTCGATCTGCGTAATAACCCAGGGGGCGTCCTGGACGGTGCAGTTGATGTCAGCGATGTTTTTCTTCGCCAGGGGGTGATCGTGTCGACGCGCGGACGGACAGAGGATTCGAGAATCACTTTCAACGCGACGCCAAAGGACTACCTGGGCGGTGCCGCGATGGTAGTGTTGGTGAACGGGGGTTCTGCTTCTGCGGCCGAGATTGTGGCCGGCGCGCTTCAGGATCATGATCGGGCGGTAATTCTTGGTACTAAGACATTCGGTAAAGGTTCTGTCCAAACGATATTGCCGATGCACAATGGTGCAGCCCTCAAATTGACCACGGCTCGTTACTACACCCCTAACGATCGTTCGATCCAGGCCCGCGGCATTGTTCCAGATGTTCTCACGGGGGATCTGGCCTTTGCCGACCCGGGGGACGCTAGCGTTGCCCTGCGGGAAGCGAATTTGGTTGGGCACCTCGGTCAGGAGGCCACTGTGGAAGAGCCTGGGGGAAACGCCAAGGCGTCCCGCACGCGTCGCCAAGATAGTGACTACGAGGTGCGTGCGGCGTTGAATCTGCTGAAAGGGATCAATATTGCTCGTCGCTACGCCGACTGACGTGAGGCGGTGATGCAGGCAGTGCCGAGCGCGCCTAATGATTTGTTCTTTTACGGGTTGCCCGACTTAAAGACGCTCGTATACTGAATTTTTTAAACGTCGCAACGGGGCCCGGCGGATAACAAAGGTTATTTTGGAGATGCCGTAGTGACAAAAAAACTGGTGTTGGTCGATGGGTCGTCCTATCTTTATCGGGCCTACCATGCCATGCCGGATCTGACGACCTCGAGTGGTGAAACCACGGGGGCTATCTACGGTGTCATCAACATGTTGCGTCGGCAGATGAAGGAGCATCCGTCGGATTATCTGGTGGTTGTTTTCGATGCGCCCGGTAAAACCTTCCGTGATGATCTTTACCCTGACTACAAGGCGAACCGGCCTCCCATGCCGGATGATCTGCGTTCGCAAATAGAACCTACCCACGATGTGATCCAAGCGATGGGTATTCCGTTGTTGTCGGTGGCCGCTGTTGAGGCAGACGATGTGATTGGCACGTTGTCCACTACGGCAACGGCGATGGCCATCGACACGGACATCATGAGTGGTGACAAGGATTTCGCGCAGTTGGTTGGTAAGCGGGTCCGTCTGATCGATAGCATGAAAGGAGAAACTTACGATACGGCCGGTATTAAAGTGCGTTTTGGTGTTGAGCCAGAACAGATTGTTGATTACCTCACGCTAGTTGGCGACGCTGTGGACAGGGTCTGGTCGAGTGGTTAAGGGGGGTTTGTCTCGATAACACCGGGGCGAAAAGAGTTGATACCGCGCTCGTAAATCAGGAGCAGAGTGGGAACCAGCAGCAGCACCAGAAACGTACTGAAAGCGAGACCGAAGGCGATCGATGTGGCCATGGGGATCAGGAACTGTGCCTGTAGCGACGTTTCAAACAAAAGCGGAGTTAGGCCCGCGATGGTGGTGAGCGAGGTGAGGAGCACCGCACGTAGACGCTGACAAGCCGCTTCAATTACTGCAGTATCCGCCGCCATGCCGGATTCTCGAAGTTGTTTATAGAACATGACGAGAATAATCGAATCGTTTATCACAATGCCCGAGAGGCCAAAAAAACCGAACAACGACAGGATCGTCAGATCGATATTCATGAGTTCGTGTCCCCATAAGCCACCCACGAGGCCAAACGGGATGATCAGCATGACCAATAGTGGCCAGCCGTAAGATGCAAACACCCACGCGAGAATTAGATAAATCAGCACTAAAGCGAGAATCGCCCCTCGTTTCATGTCGGTTAGGGTTTCTTCTTGGTCGGCCTGACGCCCCTCAAAGGAGAACTGGACTCCGTATTCCTGTTCGAGGTCGGGCAAGGCGCTTTGGCGCAGGTTGGTGATAATGCGGTTATCGTTGTTGACTGCGGCATCGACATCTGCTGTGACGGTGACCGCAAGCTTGCCATCGGTATGACGAATCGAGTCGAAACCTCGGCGGGTGGTTAGCGTGACCGCGTTCGTGAGCGGCATGGTTTTCCCACCGGGAAGAATGATGTCGAGTTCCTCAAGGCTGGATAGGCGATCACGCCCAGCATCTGGCAGGACGGCCCGGACTTCCAGTTCATCATCGCCATCGGCCAGTACCTGGATCAGATAACCTTCGAACGCTGCTCGAAGCTGTCGACCCAGGTTATCGGCATTCAATCCCAAGGCCTCGCCAGTGGGCGTGAGTCGCAGGATGACCTGTTCTCGACCGTAAGGCATGTTGTCTTCTATGCCTGAGACGCCGCTGATTTCACCAAGCACATTCTTGAGATCGACAGCGGCACTCTTAACCGATGTAAGATTTGTTCCGATAATGCGAACGTCAATGTCACGTCCGGGTGGGCCACCTGCGCGCTCATTAATCGACAGGTTTTCAAGTCCAGGTAATCGGGGAATGCGCGATCGCCACGCATTGATAAATTCGCGATTGCGAACGTCTCGCTCATCAGGTTCTAAAAGCTCCACCAGCACGGAGCCCACGTAATCGCTTTTTCGCCGCTCAAAGTCGCCGCTTTCGGCCATGCCGTGGCGCACGACTGCTGTCACGAGCAGGCCACCACCAAACTGTTCGTTCGTGTCCCACAACGCTTGCTCCATCTCCGCCAGGAAATTTCGCACGTCTTTTTTGGGAGTGCCGGAGACGAATTCGGCGTTGGCGTAAAGAATGGTGGTTTCAGCGGTTGGGAAAAAATTAAAAGCAACCCGACCGCTTACCACCCAGCCAATAGTGATAATCATAATAGAGACTGCAGCGGCCAACGTGGTCCAGCGGAACCGAACCGCTGCAGTCACGAGTGGTCGAAAAATGCGTTCGCGGAACCGATTGAACTGCGCATCCAGCTTTTTTCTAATACCGCGCGGTTGGTAAGCCTTCATTCTTGTGAAGGTTCCCCTGAGGTGGCCGGGCAGAACCAGAAAGGATTCGACCAGCGAAGCCAGAATAACGCAGATCACAACAATCGGGATTACGCGTAGGATAATGCCGATGATGCCCCCGATTAGGAGCAAGGGCATGAAGGCAGCGATGGTCGTTAACGAAGACGAGATGACTGGCGCCAGCATGCGTTGGGCGCCTTTCTCGACGGCATCGAGCGGCTGCGCTCCATTTTCAAAATGGGTTACCGCGTCTTCACCAACGACAATCGCGTCATCTACGATAATGCCGAGG
This sequence comes from uncultured Gammaproteobacteria bacterium, assembly GCA_905612355.1. Classification (GTDB taxonomy): domain Bacteria; phylum Pseudomonadota; class Gammaproteobacteria; order Arenicellales; family UBA868; genus UBA11791. Next base: position 348 of record CAJQRU010000063.1, on the reverse strand, counting down.
GTCATGATCAGGCCGAATAGGCTGATCATGTTGATCGACCCTCCGTAGAGGTAAAGAACACCCAGCGCAGCGAGGAAGGAAGTGGGAATTCCTATAGTGACCCATCCGGCTGCAGGCGCATTTAGGAACAAGAACAGAATAATGATTACCAATATCAGTCCGGTGGTGCCGTTCTTTAGCAGCAAGTTGATCCGGTCTTGTATGTATTTCCAGCGTTCATCGTAAAGATAAAGACCCACGCCAGGGGGTAGCTGGGGACGGGTTTCGATCACCCAGTTTTCGAGAATTTCAGCTGCTTCGAGACTGTCCGCTTCCTTAGAGCGAGAGAGCCTGAGTTCGACCGCAGGT
>CAJQRU010000062.1 GCA_905612355.1 uncultured Gammaproteobacteria bacterium | reverse complement strand
TAATCTGGGTGCAAGCGATTTTATTGATCGCCATGTTATTGAGATGGGTACTCGACCCCTGGAGCGTGCACAATACGGTGGCGCAGTGGACAATGTGGGTGGGGATACGCTGGGCTGGTTGACTCGGGTTATTCGGCCAATGGGTAATATCGCGTCGATTGGGCTTGTCGGTGGTGTCAAGTTCGAGAGCACGGTGATGCCATTCATCTTAAGGGGGGTGTCACTGCTTGGGATCAATTCAGTGGAAATGCCACTGAGCATGCGGGATCAGGCATGGAATCGGCTTGCCACTGATCTCAAGCCTCGCCACATCACATCAATCGCGAGTCGGACGATTGCTTTTGATCATTTGCCCAGTGCTTTTGAAGATTTCATCGAGGGTAACGTTACCGGCCGTGTCGTTGTCGAGATCAGCAGCAGTTGACATGGGGTTGCGGCCATCTCCTGGGAAAAACCAGCAGCATTTAGCTAATTTGGTCGACTCTGAAACAAGCACAGTTTGCGCACTACCCGACACACTTGCTGACTGAGGAGTCAGCAGCTGAGCGCCTTGAAAGGTTGGGGGCGCTGCCGGGTAGCCAACCAACTTTTACGAACTGGAGCACATCGCGTCAGATACGGACGTCCAGAACGCAAGACCGGGCCGTGTCAATGGACCCAAGCGTTAATGGTGGATCGGTGGTTTCCCTCTGACACTGATACGCCAGAGTAGTCTGGAATCGGGTTCGCCTGTCGCGACGTTGATTTTGGTTCCAGAATGAAGAGTCTGGAATGTGTCCCATATGGCCACATCTCCAACACGGTACTTGTGCCGGTAAATGTATTTTTCCTGCAGGACGTGATCTTTTAGTTGCTCAAGTAGCGTGACTGCGTCACTGTCGCCCATCCCCTTTATTGCATACGAACTTTGTCCAACAGCGTATAACCCTTTTTCTCCAGTCACGTGATGTTTCATCACCAGCGGGTGGAAGAATGTCGGTAGCTGGTCATGTTGATTCGTGGTGGTGATCGGGCTGGCGGCATACTCGGATGGTCTTAACTTCCCTCGACCGTACTGATGCGCCACTAGTAAGGCGTCTAGTTTCTCCTTCATTCTTGCGTCAAGACCCTGATAGGCGGCCACCATGTTACAGATTTGGGTCTCCCCGCCGGTCTCTGGAGTTTTAATCGAGTACAGCATAGTGACGCTTGCAGGAACTGCCTCGTAAGACTGGTCTGTATGCCAAAGGACGGTGCCGTTTCTTACCGCTTCGTGCTGGTCTTTTTTGTCGATGTTCCCAACCGTCATCATCTCCGGAAATCCTGGCATACGCAGATGATCTAACACATGGGGGATCGGTTGGCCCCAGGCCCATCCGAATTTCAGATAGTCATGTTCGTTCAGATCCTGATCGCGGATTACAATGACCCGGTGGCTATACAGTGCCTTTGTCAATTGTTGCATCATCGCGTGATCGAGATCCTTGCCGAGATCAACACCTAGAACTTCTGCGCCGAAGTGGGCATCTAGAGGTTTGATATTCATCAGGTTTGTTCGCTTTTCTGATGCACAGTCGAATCTGGCGGACTCACTAGGCGACGTTTTTCTGGTTAGCGTCGACATTGAGTAGCGGTGCTAGCGACGAGACAAGTGCTGATGCTTCGCTATCAGTTAATGGTTGCTGTGGCAGTCGGCATTGTCCGATATCGTGTCCCATCATCTGGGTAGCCGCTTTCACCGCCGGATTGTAAGGATGACTCCACAGGAAGAGCTGTGACGGAAGAATTCGCTGCCATAGCGCATTGGCTTCGGCCAATTTTCCGGCAGTGACTAAATTAAAAAGTTCTACGGCTTCGTGGGGTATTGCGTTAACCGCACCCCACACGCAACCTGGACAGCCCGCGAGTAGTGACTGGAACGTAATGGGGTCGCCGCCATTGAAGACGGTACCGCCAGTCCTCAACAGTTCCTGAATACGGACAATGTCGCCGGTGCTGTCCTTGATGTATTCGATATTGTCAATTTCGAGGAGTCGCTTAAAAAAATCAGGTGTGATATCGATATTTGAGCATTGGGGAATGTTGTAGACCATGATCGGAATATCGACCGCGCTTGCCACCTTTTCAAAATGATCATAGACCCCATCCATGTTCGGACCCTCAAAATAAGGGGGAAGCACCATGGCAGCGTCGGCGCCGATGTCTTTTGCATGTTGAGTCATTTCGATGGTTTCGCTGGTACTAACGGCTGATGTCTGAACCATATAAGCGGCGCGACCTGCCACATGATTACCTATCAGTTCGGCGAGTTCTTTTCTCTCATTCCAGCGCAGATAGGGAAATTCTCCTGTGCCTCCGTTGGCCAGAACGATATGTACTCCCGCGTCGAGCATGCGATCCACATGGGCTTTCATGTGCCCGGGGTCAATCGTTTCCCCCGTCCCATCAAAAACGGTAGATACCGGGACGCAAACGCCGTGTAGTTTTTTCATGATCGTTTCCTATGAGGTTGCAGTCTATCGATGCCATGCACTGTCAACAGCGTTATAGAGGTTTGTCGAGTGCGTAGCAACTGGTTGTTATCAGATGGCGTTGGTTATTTACCCACGCGCAATAAGGAAGAAATCTGCAATTAAATCTACCTGTGCAGCGAGAACAGTGTTTCCGTTAGCTGTTTGGCAACCCATTTCCTGTGCAGCCTTTAACAAAGGTGGGTTCACTGGTTTTAAAACGAGGTCTACAACCGCAGTGCCAGGGTCCAGTTGATCTATATCGATTGGCATTGCATCCGCCGTCGTCATGCCGCTCGGAGAACAATTAACTACTCGAGTAAATCCTCCAGGGCTGTGGTCACCCACATCGATGATAGCGTGGGGAAAGCGTGCTTTAAGCTCCCGCACTAGGCGGATAGCCCGCGACGGTCTTTTTTCCACTAGTCGTAAGTAGCTGGCTCCTTCACGAAGACAGGCATCTGCCACAGCTCTGCCGGCTCCGCCTGCGCCAATGATGAGTACTGATTGGTTGCGAAGATCAGTGCCGAGTTGTTGAAAAGTTCGTACACAAGCCTGGCCGTCAAAGTTGGCGCCGTACAATGAGCCATCCGGATTTCGTCGAATGGCGTTAACCGCACCGGTCGCCAGGGCCTCAGGTGTTAGCGAATCGATCAGACGCAGAACCCGGGTTTTATGTGGCACCGTCACAATAATGCCTCCTAGGTTCTGTTGCCGGCGAAGACCTTTAATAACCACGCCCAGGTCGGTTGGTAACACGTGGCATGGTAACATCGCCGCCGCGATTTGATGCTGTTGGAACAGTGAGTTAAATAGCAGAGGCGATCCGACTTGTGAAATTGGATCTCCGATAATGAAGAACAGATGCGTATCACCATTGATCGTCAGAGGCGTTGGGTCATTGGTATCCATTGAATCAACTATGAGTTAAGCGAAAATAATCCATTTCGTTCATCAGAAACCGAGATCGATCGCGTCAATATTGTAGGGAGGTGTGAGGTTGAAAAATAAAGTCAGGGAACTATGGGCAGAAGATAAGGCCGTCGTCAACGGTTGGCTTTCTATCCCGAGTACCGTTACCGCCGAGATTAATGCCCGCGCTGGATTCGATTCTTTGACAGTGGACTTACAGCATGGCTTGAATGACTACCAGTCTGCGCTTAGCCTGCTGCAGGCCATTTCGATCGGTGATTCGACTCCGCTCGCGCGCGTGCCGTGGCTGGAGCCTGGCATTGTCGGCAAGTTGCTCGATGCCGGTGCGGTTGGTCTGATTTGCCCTATGATCAATACGCCGGAAGAAGCAGAGGCATTCGTTCGGTATGCACGTTATGCACCAGATGGCGAGCGCAGTTTTGGACCAACGCGTGCGGTCTTCGAACACGGGGCGGCTTATGCCAACGACGCCAATCGACAGATCGTCACCTTGGCCATGATTGAGACCACTCGAGCTCTGGAGAATTTGAATGCGATCGTTTCGACTCCTGGATTGACCGGGGTCTATATCGGGCCCAGCGACTTGAGCTTGTCGATGGGTTATACGCCCAAACTTGACCAAGACGAGCCAGCGGTTGTTGCAGCGATTGAACGTATCTTGACGACTGCAAAGGACGCAGGATTACGCGCGGGAATTCATTGTCTAGCACCGTCGTATGCTAAAAAAATGATGGCTCTAGGGTTTGATCTGGTAACTTTGGGTAATGATATTAGAATCTTAGCCACGGCAACCGCCAGCGTCATCGAAGAGACGCGTCGCTAAAGTGTGCCATTGTTACTCCCGTATAGGGACACGATCGTTATGAACTACCAGCGAGACATGACTGGTCAGGCATTTGCTACCCAAACCAATAAGGCGATTACCTTGTTGGGTATGTCAGGCGTGGGTAAAACCACTCTCGCTAATCGATTACCGAAGGCTGCCTGGTTTCATTATTCGGGTGATTATCGTATTGGAACCCGTTATCTTGGGGAGCCGATCCTAGACGTTGTCAAGCGTCAGGCGATGAAGGATCCGATGCTGCAGGATCTTCTGCGTGCCGACGAGATTTCTATCGCACACAACATTACTGTTGATAATCTTGATCTGGTGTCAAAGTTTCTCGGAATGATAGGGGCCGGAGAGAATGGAGGTCTTCGGCTTGACGAATTCAAACGCCGCCAGGAATTGCATCGCCGGGCGGAAATATCCGCCATGTTTGATGTGCCCGACTTTATCGAGCGGGCGCGAGAGACTTACGGTTACCCAAACTTTATTAACGACGCAGGTGGTAGTCTTTGTGAACTCAATGAAGATGGCTTGATGAAAAAATTGGCGGAAGATACGCTGATTATTTATCTGCAGCCATCAACCCAGTTGCGTCAGAAAATTATCGAACGATCGCTGGATAGACCCAAACCAATGTACTATCGGGATGATTTCTTTGACCGACAATTGCCACAATACTTGTCGGATACCAGTACTCCATCGATTGATGTTATTAATCCGGATGATTTTTTCTGTTGGATTATTCCCAGGCTTATCGCGCACCGGGAACCGCTCTATCGGCGCATTGCCGATGAGTACGGTGTCACCGTCGATGCCGATGAGATCATGGCCATACGAGGCGAAGACGAGTTCTTGGAAATCGTAGCGGCTGCACTCGATCGTCGCTGAGCTAATTGTGGGGCATCAATATGCCGCTGGTTGATAACACGGGTCTTCCAAGTTACCGCCGCCTGCGAGAAGAGGGGATGGAGGTGCTGGACACAAATCGAGCGCAGGAACAGGACATCCGTGAGTTGCATATCGGGTTGCTTAACATGATGCCAGACGCTGCGCTAGAGCCGACCGAACGACAATTTCTACGGCTTATCGATAGTTGTAATCGTATCGTGCAGTTCTATGTCTACCCGTTCTCTCCGGCCGTGATCCCTCGGGGTGATGCGGCACGCAGGCATATTGATCAATACTATTTTGAATTTGATGCGGTGCAAGAGAAAGGACTAGATGCATTGATCATCTCCGGTGCGAATCCGATTTCTTTGCGACTGGAGAATGAATCATTCTGGGAGCCGCTGGGCCAGGTTTTGGATTGGGCGAGTGAGCACGTCACCTCAACATTGTGCGCCTGTCTTGCAACCCATGCGGCACTCAAGATTTTTCATGGCATTGATCGTAAGCCACTGGGGTTTAAGCGTTGGGGGGTTTTCGCCCATCGACCGGTGGATCGTACTCATCCGTTGGTTCGCGATGTCAACACTCGATTTGATGTTCCTCATTCGCGATTCAACGAAATTTACTCGAGTGAAATGAGGGCAGCGGGTCTGCGAGTTTTGATCGAAAGTGAGCGGGCTGGAGTGCATCTTGCAACGAGTGCTGATGGATTTCGATTTGTTTATTTTCAGGGGCATCCTGAATACGATGCGGTGAGTCTTTTAAAGGAGTACAAACGAGAAGTGGTTCGGTTTTTGACGAGCGACATTACCGAGTACCCTCTGTTTCCTGAAGGTTATTTCTCGAATGAGGCGAGCGAACTTCTCGAAGCGTACCGGCTGCGGGCGATGGCACCGGAAGCGTCGCAAACATTGATCGAAGAATTTCCCGAAAAGATTCTCTCAACACTGGTCGACAACACCTGGCGCGATACGGGGAAGGCAGTGTTCAATAACTGGCTCGGTACCGTTTACCAGATTACTGACCGTGATCGCCGAGTTCCGTTTATGAAGGGAGTGGACCCTTCAAGCCCATTAGCGCACCTTTTGTAATGAGCTGCCGCTTTGTTGTTTCCCGACAACGTATTTGACAGCCACAGGCATTCGTCATAGGGTAGGTGGTGTAGCGCCGATTTGATTCTCAGCTTGCGGGCGCTTAAAAAATTCGCTAAAGCGCGGCCGTGTTTTATCCTCGCTCTAGCGTTCGCTAACTCGGGGTCGTAGTGCCTAAAGGGCATATCAAGAATGTGTGGCTACCACTACCCCGCCGACAGGGGGAACTGATGGCGCTCAATTCATTGACTAAACTGTTGTTGGATCGGGCGTGGCTGCTTTGTGATGGGGCGACGGGAACCAATTATTTTTCGCTGGGATTACAGTCGGGCGAAGCGCCCGAGTTATGGAATGTCACGCACCCATCGCGGGTATCCGGACTGCACGAGGCCTTTGTTGATGCGGGTGCTGACATCATATTGACCAATAGTTTCGGTGGCTCGAGTTATCGTCTCAAGTTGCACCAGGCTGATGATCGTGTGGCCGAGTTAAACCGTGCGGCAGCGGCTATTGCCAAGGGCGTGGCGGAGCGTGCTGGTCGACCTGTTGTGGTGGCCGGTTCAATCGGGCCGACCGGGGAAATACTGAAACCCGTTGGCCTACTCGATGTCAGTGACGCAGAACTTGCGTTCAAAGAGCAGGCAATAGCGCTCGCAGCCGGTGGTGCAGATGTTCTGTGGCTGGAAACCATGTCCTCGACTGAGGAGATGCGCGCGGCAGCGCTAGCTGCGGCCCACACCGGCTTGCCGGTCGTGGCGACGATGACTTTTGATACCAATGGCAGCACCATGATGGGGGTTTCCCCGCAACAGTTGGTGGAACTCTATCGTGAGTTAGTTCCAGGTCTGGTGGCGTTTGGTGCTAATTGCGGTATCGGCGCAGCCGATCTTGTGGGTGCGTTGATGGCGATGCGTGATCAGGTAACGCAGAGCGAGATTCTGGTGGCGAAAGGGAACTGTGGCATTCCGCAGTTCGTTGACGGTGACATTCATTACAGCGGCACACCGCAACTGATGTCGGAGTATGCCCGCCTATCAAGGGACATTGGCGTGCGAATCATCGGTGGGTGTTGTGGCACCACGCCCGAGCACTTGGCGGCAATGAACGAGGCGCTGATAGATCATGTACCAAGGACTCCCCCGGAGATTGATGATGTGATCGAACGTTTGGGTCCCGTGACCCTTGGGACGCGAGCCTACTGTGAAGGGGTCGCGCCTGTCGCTGTGAGTCGTTTTCGCCGTCGGCGCCGTAAAACCCACTAGTTCTGAGTCGCTTGGGAAGGTATGCTGGGGTTGTGAAGCATGGTTTCATCATGGATCCGCTGGGCGGAGTTAAGGCGTATAAGGACACCACTTATTTCCTGATGCTCGCAGCCGAGAGTCGTGGGCATACGGTCTACTATCTCGATCAGTCCGATCTTTACACCGTAGGAAGACAGGTGCGGGCACCGTTGCAGGAGGTGCGTGTCCACCCCGATGTAAAAGAACCTTTTACAATCAAATCAAAGGTTGATACTGCCCTTGATGATTTAGATGTCATTTGGATCAGAACGGATCCGCCGGTGGACAGAACGTATATCTATACCACCTTGTTGCTCGATTTATTGCACGCTAGCGTCAAGGTGGTTAACCGACCTTCGTCTATTCGTGATTGGAATGAGAAACTGGCGGCGCTTGCTTATCCGACACTAACGCCCACCACAGTGGTGAGTCGCGACCATGAGATCATCAGAGAATTTGTTGAAAAAAACGCGCGAACGGTTTTGAAACCGATCGATGGCCACGGCGGCAAAGGTATTATTTTTGTTGAACCCGGGGAGACCGGATTGATGGACATCATTCAGTCGATCACGGTTAGCGGTAGTCACTGGGTGATTGCTCAGGAATATCTCGGCGCGGCGACCGAGGGTGACAAGCGGATTCTTTTGTTAAATGGACAACCACTGGGAGCCGTCTTGCGTTTGCATGCAGAGGGTGAGGAACTCAATAACCTTGATCAGGGCGGCACTGCACTGGCGTCAGAAATCACCGATCGTGACCGGGAGATTTGTTCCGCACTGAAAGATGATCTTTTTAACGCGGGCGTTGTTTTCGCTGGTATTGATATCATTGGTGGCATGTTGATGGAAATCAATATCACCAGTCCCACAGGGCTGCAGGAAATGTGTCGCTTTGATGACTGTGCTTATCACGAAGAGATTGTTGACAGCCTGAACTAAGACGTTTCTGGCGCGGGAGCCGTGTATCTTCGAATGGATTTATCCCCCCACGGTTTGACCTTCGCGTCGTGGGTCGGTTCCGCCTTCCAGCATGCCGTTCTTGCGCCGCTTGATGATGTTGAGTCCACTTTCCAGTGTTCGAATTTTAGTGTTGTGACCGAGGGCACGTAATACGCCTGAAAGGGCAGCGGCAGTTTCGCTGGATTCGATTTCTGTCGTTCCGTTACGATTGACAACATGGGGCTGGCTGGCGGCTTGTTGTGGATTAAGTTCCCAGTCAATCAGTCCGATGACCGCCTGTGCAACATAATTAATGATGCGACTGCCGCCTGGTGAGCCGATCGATATAACGGGTTGTCCCATTGGATCAAACACAATGGTTGGTGCCATTGAACTGCGTGGACGTTTGCCCCCCTGGACACGGTTAGCGACGAGGCGACCGTTTCGCTGCGGTTGAAACGAGAAATCCGTCAGTTCATTGTTGAGGAGAAACCCTCCGACCATGAGTCGACTGCCAAATCCAGTCTCGATCGTGGTTGTCATCGATAGCACATTGCCATACGTATCGATAATACTCAGGTGACTTGTCCCCGTCCGATCCAACTGCTGGCCAGGGATGAGGTGACCCAGCACAGCGCCAGGCGGGTGCCCAGCCGAGGCTTTTTTGAGAACGGCGTTGGCTTTTATCAGGTCAGCACGTTGATCCAAGTACTTGGAGTTTAGGAGACCAGTGACGGGAACGGGGGAGAAGTCGTGGTCCGCCATATAGAGGTCGCGGTCTGCATAAGCGAGTTTCGCAGCCTCAGCAAACAAGTGGAGACTTTTCTCCCCATAGCCAAGATGTGCCAGATCGAATCGGGACAGGATTCCAAGAATTTGTCCAACCGTGAGACCGCCCGAACTGGGGGGACCCATACCACACACACGGTGTTGGCGGTAATCGATACAAACCGGCGTCCTTTCAATGGTACGGTAACGGGCGAGGTCGGCACGTGTCAGAGATCCTGGATTGCGTGAGGAATTGCGCACCGCGTCTACCACCGCACGACCAATGTCACCGTGATAGAAGGCGTCAATGCCTTGTTTGGCGAGTTGACGCAGAGTCCGAGCAAAGTCAGGGTTACGCAGCAGGCTACCCGCGGGTCGAGGGGTGCCTGCAGAAGTGAAGAAGTACCGTCGAGAAGCATCAAAGGCGGTGAGCCCACGCGCTTTGGCACGCTCAATTGATTTTTCCAGACGCGGTGAGATGCGAAACCCATTTTCCGCCAGTTGCACGGCAGGGGGAAATAAATCGGCCCATGGTATGCGGCCGAATCGACGATGTGCTGTGTGTAATAGGTGCAAAGTGCCCGGCACACCAACCGAATGACCGCCGATGACCGCTTCCCACCAGCCAAGCGGCGTTCCATCCTTTTGTAGAAAATGGTTCGGTGTGGCGGTGGCCGGAGCGGTTTCTCGTCCGTCGAATGCATACAGGTGGTTTTCAGCTGCATTCCAGTACAGAAGGAAGGCCCCGCCACCGATGCCGGAGGACTGTGGTTCGACGAGATTTAGGACCAATTGTGCCGCCACTGCAGCGTCCATGGCGCTGCCTCCCTGAGCCAAGATGTGTCTGGCTACTTGTGCTGCCTTTGGGTGTGCAATTACCGCCATAAACTGGGATGCCGTGACAGGAACCCCGCGCTCCCAGGCGTCAATGGACGGTTGAGTTGCCAAGATGCTGTTGGAATGCGTTGCGATCGCCAATGTGAGAATGATTGCTATGGCGTGGCGGTAATCGAAGTGGCGATACCCGCGGCGGGTCACTGTGTAGCGGCGAATCATTAGGGCTAAGCGTAGCGAGAGGGCGTGCTAATTGTGGCGGGCCGGCTTTGGCACTACGATCATGCGGGTTTGAGACAATCGATCGTGCCAGCGCAATGCAATGGCTACCGGTACCGGTACTATAAAAACCAGTAACAGCAATGCATAGTTGTTGTTGTCAATGTGACCAATCTCGATCAGAACCCAACACGCAATCAGTCCGACAGGTAGCCACGATAACAGCGCTACAAAATACCGGATAAAGGCTTCACGCCACATCACAGGCTTACCGTCGTTGCATTGGATGGTCATACGCCACGCACGCATGCCGAGCGTTTGACCATTCTGTGTCCAGAACCAACCGAAGAAAAAAAAGCTGAATCCCAGCACTGTGAATTGAATGCTTAATTGCACCCACCAGATTGCGCGGGTTGCCTCGTCAATCAACGGCATGGGTACGGCCAGGACAAAAAGCACACCCGTTAACAGCAGCATGTCATAGGTGATCGCCGCCAGTCGGCGGGCCAATCCAGCAGTTTGGAGATCCATTTTAGTCTTAGTGGTGAGTGTCATCTGGCGCCCCCGGCAAGATTCGAACTTGCGACCTATCGCTTCGTACCACTACAGTTTTCACTGCCAGTCGTGCTGTTTGTGGTCTGGACTTTATCTTCACCATGAGCTGTGAGGCTTTTAGGTGCTGCCCGTCAAGTCTCTACACCTTCCCGTTGCCACGGGCTTGGCTCGGTATTACCACCACCAACGGTGCTGAGGCTTCACCGAGTTTGAGCAGATTCACGCAGAGCGTTTCCAACTCTCGTGCCCTTGTTTCCTGACAAAGGAGGCGATTGCTCTATCCTAACTGAGCTACGGGGGCCTGCAATGAATATTACGACACCGCCTCAGTATATCAAGCCTTCTGATGTCAACCGGTGTGGTGAGGGTAAGGGCCATTGTACTTGGACAATGGTGACTTCTTGTCTCCCGTAGTCGAAGTTTTCGACTCGTTGCAACGGAGTGTAATGTCCGGCTGCATAGTCGTTATGCAGCCCCTTATGGCGGCGTGGTAGTGGGTTGATCAGTGACCGGGGCGCGGTACACTCGTGCCGTGTAGTGTAGAGATTCTGATCAACGGAGGAAAAACAGTGCGTTATTTGAAACAGGGAAAAGCAGCCGACGAAGTAGCGGAAGCTGATGCTAAAGTTCGGTCAACGGTAGAGAAGATCTTGGCAGATATCGAGCAACATGGCGATCAAGCCGTGAAAGCGCTTTCCGAACGATTTGATCAGTGGTCACCTGCTTCTTTTCGCTTGAGCGACGGTGAGATTGCTGCGGCAATTGAGCGCGTGACCGAAAACGATCTGCGCGATATCCATTTCGCTCAAGCTCAGGTGCGCAATTTTGCCGAAAAGCAAAAGGATTGTCTGAAAGATCTTGAAGTAGAGACGTTGCCTGGCGTGGTGTTAGGTCATCGCAATATTCCAGTGAGCGCTGTTGGCTGTTATGTTCCCGGTGGAAAATATCCCATGGTGGCTTCAGCGCATATGAGCGTGGTCACTGCAAAAGTGGCTGGTGTGAAACGTATTGTCGCCACGGCGCCACCGTATGATGGTGGGCCGCATCCGGCGATCGTCGCGGCAATGCATTTTGGTGGTGCAGACGAAATCCTGGTGCTAGGTGGTATACAGGCAGTGGCTGCAATGGCGTTGGGTACCGAGACCATCGACCCGGTGGATATGCTGGTCGGACCGGGCAACATGTTTGTGGCGGAGGCGAAACGCCAATTGTTTGGACGAGTAGGGATCGATCTTTTTGCTGGCCCTACCGAGACGCTGGTGGTGGCAGATAGTTCAGTCGATGGGGAACTCTGTGCAGTCGATTTACTGGGACAAGCTGAGCATGGTCCCACGTCGCCGGCCGTGTTGATCACTGATTCGGAGTCGCTGGCAAGAGACACGTTGGCAGAAATCGATCGACAGCTGGAAACCTTGCCAACGGCAGAGATTGCGAGAGAATCATGGGAAAACTATGGCCAGGTGATTCTGTGTGAGGGCCGCGATGAGATGCTGGAACAGGCCAACCGCATGGCGTTTGAGCATGTGCAGGTGATGACGCGTGATCCGGATTACTTCCTCGAACACTTGACGAACTACGGCGCTTTATTCCTAGGGGCACGGACCAATGTGTCATACGGCGATAAAGTGATCGGTACCAACCATACCTTGCCGACCAAACGGGCTGCGCGTTATACCGGTGGTCTATGGGTTGGAAAATTCATGAAGACTTGTACTTACCAACGGGTGCTGACTGATGAGGCCTCGACTCGGATCGGTGAGGTGTGTTCGCGCCTGTGCGCGATCGAGGGTTTCGCCGGGCATGGTGAACAGGCGAATATTCGAGTGCGACGCTATGGAGGTCGCAATGTACCGCCCTACGCGGCGATTGATCGTTAAAAGGAGAAAATGGTGGAACTACCACGCACACCGTCGTTTCGACTAGATGGCAAACGGGCCTTGGTGACAGGTGCTGGGCGCGGCATTGGTTTGGCGGCCGCAGCGGCATTGGCTGATGCGGGCGCTGAGGTGTTTTTAGTGGCACGAACCGAGACGGAAATTGCCGCTGCCGCTGCTGCCATGATTGAACAGGGTGGCCAGGCTCATGCGGCGCCGATGGATGTCACAGATCGCCAGGCGGTTGAATCACTGGTGCGTGAGTCGGGTCCGTTTCATGTGCTTGTTAATAATGCCGGAACCAATCGGCCCGCACCCTGTATCGGTTATGACGAAGCCGACTTTGACGCGATCATGAATCTCAACGTTCGTGCAGCGTATTTTGTTGCCAGTGCGGTTGCCAGCGCATTAGTCAGCGCGAAGGAAGAAGGGTCTATTATCAACATGTCGTCGCAGATGGGCCATGTGGGTGCGCCAACGCGTACTGTTTACTGCGCAAGTAAGCACGCATTGGAAGGTTTCAGCCGGGCGCTGGCTTGGGAATTGGGTGAATCCGGCATACGAGTCAATACGCTATGCCCAACCTTTATCGAAACGCCACTGGCGCGGCCAATGCTCGAAGATAAGGACTTCAAGGCTTGGGTACTGTCAAAAATTGCGCTGGGCCGAATCGGCCAGGTCGAAGATCTGATGGGCGCAGTGGTTTACCTTGCCTCTGATGCCTCGCGCCTGGTCACCGGTTCGGCGTTGATGGTTGACGGCGGTTGGACGGCAGCATGACATAACACGCGTAGGGGTTAGCGACGGGTAACAGTGAATGGGGCAGCGTCACACCCGCACCCGCACCCGCAGATTAACGGGTTGGTGTGGTTCTTGAACCAAGGACAAAGGATAGGAGAGCGGCAATGGAAAAACTTGGATTTATTGGTGTTGGCATGATGGGTAAGCCGATGGCAAAAAATCTGCTGAAGGCGGGATATCAACTCACCGTATTGGACTTGAATTCAGCAGCTGTGGATGAACTGGTTCGCCATGGTGCTGTGAGAGCGGAGAGTGCAGCGGAGGTGGCGGGTCGTTGCGACACTGTGATTACCATGTTGCCCGGCTCTGCTGAGGTTGAACACGTTGTTTGCGGAGAAGGTGGGCTGTTGTCTGCGCTTAACGCCGACCATCTTATTGTTGATATGAGCACTATTGATCCGCTCGTGTCGAATCGCTTGGCGCGTGAGGTCGCTTCCGGCGGTGGTCAGATGATCGATGCGCCGGTCAGTGGAGGAGAAGTGGGCGCGATGAACGGGACGTTGACTATTATGATCGGTGGTCCCAAAGCGACACTCGATCGTTGCCGAGACGTGTTGGCTGTGATGGGGGGTAATTTGATTCATGCGGGCGATGAGGTGGGTATGGGGGGCAAGGTAAAGCTGGTTAACAACATGATTACTGGTATTTCGATGATTGCCACCTCAGAAGCTTTTCTGACGGGACTTAAAGCAGGTTTGTCGATGGAAACAATGGTCAACGTTGTTAGCGTCAGTAGTGGTGCTACCTGGCCATTGCTGAATCATTTCCCTAATACCGTATTGAAGAATCAGTATGAACCTGGTTTTATGTTGGATCTTATGTATAAAGATATGGGTCTGGCACTGGGTCTTGCTAATGATGTGGGTGTGCCGGTGCCTGTCGGCGGATTGGTCCGACAGGTTTACCAAAGCGGGCGAGCGGCGGGTTTGGGTCGAAAGGATTTTTCCGTCATGTGGGAAGAAATGGCGAAGGCCGCTGGATTACATCAATCGACCGGTATCGATGATGGAGCATCGTAAGACTTAATTCAGTCCACATAGAATGTCCGATTACCCACAACTATCGGTCAACCAGGCCACGCTCCGGGAGCAATGCTCGCTGGCTGAGATAGTGCCACTTCTGGCACGCCACGCTATCCATGGTGTGGCGGTTTGGCGGGATAAGCTGCACGAATGTGGTGTCAAGCAAGGTGCGCAGCTATTGCGCGATCACAATATGACAGTCACCGGTTACTGCGTTGGTGGCTTGCTCTCAGACCCTGATCCTACGGTTTTTGAGCAGTCGCTAGAGGACAATCGCCGTATCATCGAAGAGGCAGCGGAGATCAATGCGCAATGCGTTGTGTTCCTAGCAGGTGGCCTTGTAGCGGGTGTTAAGGATATTGACGCCGCTCGTGAACGTGCGCTTGAAGGATTGTCGCTATTGATACCGGAGGCTCGTGCGGCCGGTGTGGTGTTAGGGCTTGAGCCGCTTCATCCGATGGTCTGTGCCAGTCGTTCTGTGTTGAGTACGATGAAAGCGGCCAATGATTGGCGTGATCAGCTTGAGGCGCCCGATGTCGTTGGCATCGTAGTCGATACCTACAATGTGTGGTGGGACCCGGATCTTTCCCAAGAAATTGCCCGGGCTGGTCAAGCCATCTGCGCTTTCCATGTGGCGGACTGGTTAGTAGATACTAGTGATCTGCGCCTTGACCGGGGTATGCCAGGGGACGGCGTAATCGATATTCCCAGGATTCGCGCCCTTGTGGAGGATGCCGGTTATGGCGGTCCCCGAGAGGTTGAAATCTTCTCTCGGGACAACTGGTGGCGGCGCGACCCTGATGAAGTGCTGGAGATCATTAAGGCGCGATACCGTCACTCGATGTAATCGTTGATGCAGTAATGTGGTGGAGCGGAGGAGGATCGAACTCCTGACCTTCGTATCGTAAAACCCAAGACGGAAATAGCCGTTACGTCAAACCGAGTCCTTAACTCGCATCGACCCACTACGTTGGTGTCTGAAATATCCTGTAAATAGCGCCGCGTCGGCACCATTTGCAGGGTAAACTGCAGATTAAGATATACCACAGTTTTTGTAGTGATAGATCGGAGCAATCAATCGATCAAGTTAAAGCATTATACAAACTGCCAATGCTAGGGTGATAGTGCGCCCAGCAAGAAAGCGATGCTGTCTCGAAAGATCGGGAAAAATTGTTTTTTCGCAAAACCTGTTTTTGATTTATCAACCGGAGGGAATATGAATAACCCCAGGAAATCGTTTTTAGCTGTTGGCGCTGGCGCCGCAATGCTGTGCGCGGGTGCTATGCAGCCAGCTGTTGCCGAAGTAGGGTTTGGCAAGCCGGGCGAGGCTGTCAATCTGGTAGTAGGTTACCAACCGTACTATACAGAGTCATGGTCGGGCGTCGTCATTAATGGTCAGCAGTCATGGAAGAAATACCTGCCAGCTGGTTCTGACGTCAAATTTGAAATTGGGCTTCAGGGTTCGGTCATCGTAGGCAAGATGCTTGGTGAAAAAAATCACTTGGGTTATATGGGCGATATGCCAGCAATCGTGTCAACGACCAAGCAGGATAAAGTCGACATTCGCATGATTGCGGTATTGGGCACCTCCCGCCAACAATGCAACGTCTTTCTAGTCAAAAACGATGCGCCCCAATTTAAAAATGGTTTGGAGGCAGTCAAGTGGATGGACGGAAAGTTGGTTGCAGCACCCCATGGTGCGTGTACTGACCGATTTGCACGTTGGGCTTTTGATCAAGCCGGTATCAAACCCAAGAAATACCTCAACATGAATATTGAGGTCATCACTTCAAGTTTTAAAAACAACAAGCTTGACGCAGCAGTTATCTGGGAGCCTACAGCCTCCAAGATTCAGTTGCAGGGACTTGCTCGTCGTGCAGCTTCAGGCGAGAGTTTTGATGGTGTAGAGGGTGGCGATGCGGGTTTTCTCGCGATGCTCTATGAAATCATCCGCGATCGTCCCGATGTCCAGCGCGGTTGGCTGGAGGCGGAGCTCGATGCGCAGTTGTTTCTCAAAGACTTAGGGAATGCTACGGCCGTATCCAAGATGGCGGATGCACAGACTGAAGGGATGGATCGCAGAGTGCTCTGGGCTTCGCTCTACGGGCAGAATCCGGTAGCAATCGGCGGTGGTAAAGAGAAACTGACGCTGCGTTTTGTATTTGACGATACCGCGAAGCAGTTGGTTTCTGCAGCCACAAAGTTTCTCCATGGCCGCAAAGTGGTACCGAACGCCGTGTTGCGTTCAGAAGCCATCATGGATGGAGTGGCCAATGAAGTGCTGAAAGCACGAGGTTTGACGGCGCCTATCGGATTTGTGGGCGAGCAACCTGACTCTGCATACAAATAAAAACGTAAGAGTGTTGTAATAAAATAATCAATTGACGGGTCCCATTTTTCTGGGACCCGTTTTTGATTGTTAGCTGCTAAACAAGTTAGAGTTATTGGTCCAGTTATAAAACTTTCGATGGCTGTCTTGAGAACACATCACAGTAATGATGTGTTAACGGCTTTCGGTAGTCGTGTCATGTATATACGTTGCGAGGAGAGTGGTAGATGAGTGATCGAGATGTTGCCACGCAGGGGCCATCTGGTCTTTCTCTCTTTTTGTACAAAACGAAAAAGTCCTTTGGGACGCCTATGCCGTACCTGGCGTTCGTAGGCATTGGTTTGTGGCTGTTCACTTACTGGCTTTTGAACGAGCAACTGAAGATATCCCCGTTCAATAAAATTCCTGGCCCTGCCGAGGTTCTCACCGAGTGGTTTAGCCAGGACCCGATATGGGGCACTTCTCTTTTCACTGAAGATTACTGGCAAAACATTAAAGCCAGTTGCCTGCGAATTCTTATTGCCTTCTCTTTGGCAACAGGACTGGGTGTCCCACTGGGGCTTTTCATGGGCTGGTCTAAGAAATTTAAGGACTACACCTTTCCGGTGCTTGAACTTCTCCGACCGATTCCTATTCTCGCTTGGGTGCCCCTTTCCATCGTGATGTTTCAAAGTTTTGAGGCGCCGATTCTTTTTCTCGCAACACTGGCTTCATTTTTTGTGACTACACTTAACACGATGCTGGGTGTTCAATCGATAGATGAGTCTTACTTTCGGGCTGCGGGATGTCTGGGTTCGAAACGACGGCATGTTTTTATACATGTAGTCTTGCCCGGATCACTGCCTTTTGTTTTTACCGGGTTGCAGATCAGTATCGGCGTGGCCTGGTTTTCACTGGTTGCCGCTGAGATGATTTCGGGCGAATTTGGCCTGGGTTACATGATTAACGCTTCGTATATGGTGAATAAATACGTCACGATGGTGATGGCGATGCTGACGCTGGGGTTTGTTGGCTGGATTACCTCGGCCATGGTGCGTGCTGCGGGCAGTCAAATGATGCAGTGGCGCGAAAAAGCATTGGGCCAGGGCGGTGCATAAATGAATACAGCATCCGCACAGGCCAATTCTACTTCTTCAGCTGACGCTGCGACCAAGGGAGCCATCAGCATACGGAACGTAACGAAGATTTATGATCCAGATGGCGTAAATGTACTGGCTGTAGAGGACTGCTCTATAGAGATTGCTCCGGGTGAGGTGTGCATGATCGTGGGGCCGTCGGGGTGTGGAAAGACCACACTTTTAAATGCCATTGCCGGATTTCATTCGATCACGTCTGGTCAGATAGATCTCGACGGGGAAATGCTTTGTGGACCCGGCAAGCCGCTTGCTGATCAGGGCGCTGACCGTGTTGTCGTGTTTCAGAATGGGGCCCTATTCCCCTGGAAAACGCTCGCCGATAACGTTGCTTATGGGCCGATTGTGCAGGGCACGATGACAAAAGCCGAGGCATACGGGAAAGCGGTCGACATGTTGGCCGAGGCAGGGCTATCGGGCGTTGCGGGTAAATATCCTGGCGAGGTGTCGTCTGGCATGGCTCGACGGGCAGAAATCGTTCGTGCGCTGATTAATGACCCCAAAGTGCTGCTGCTCGACGAGCCCTACCGGGCAATGGACGCGTTGACTAAGTCCATCATGCACGAATCACTGCTTGAGGTGTATGACCGAACGAAGGTCACTATCTTTTTCATTACTCATGATCTGGAGGAGGCCATCTTTCTTGGTGACCGTGTGATCGTGATGACTACACGTCCGGCGCGAACGAAAAAAATAGTCGACGTGAAGATTGAGCGCCCAAGGGACTATCGTTTGTTGTCTTCCGAAGAGTTTCGCGTGTTGGTAGAGGAAACCAAAGGGGCAGTGCACGAAGAGGCTGTTAAGGCTTTTGAAGCGGGCGAAAGAGAGCTTGCATAAAAGCGAACTTCAAAAAATGTACGATTAGGAAATAGGCGATGGCACAAGCAACACCAAATACACAAAAGTCAAAGTCTAGAATAGGTAAGCTCGTGTCCAATGTGACATTCTGGCGGGGCGTGGTTGCCATTTTGGTTTTTCTAGCACTCTGGGAGATCGGTGCTCAGTGGAAAGGCTGGTTCGGATATATGATGCCGTTTGTCGGCAAGGTAGCGCCGCCAACCGATGTCATCGCAATCTGGATGGAAGTCGGCCAGCAGCCAGGATATTGGCTGAGTTGGTGGCTGAGTTCGGTGCGAGTATTTGTGGGCTTTCTGGCTGCGATGATCATTGGAATACCGTTCGGTCTGGCGATGGCTGTCAACAAGTATTTTCGCGGTATTTTTTTTCCGCCGTTTGAGATTTTGCGTCCGATACCGCCGCTCGCGTGGGTGCCGGCATCGATCATTTTCTGGCCAACCACGGAAATGTCTATTATGTTTATCACGTTCCTTGGCGCCTTCTACACCATAGTCATCAATGTGCTTGGTGGTGCGCGCTCAATTGATGTCCAATATCTGCGGGCAGCACAATCTATGGGGGCATCCCAGTGGGATCTTTTCTATAAGATAATTTTGCCTGGTACATT
Source organism: uncultured Gammaproteobacteria bacterium (assembly GCA_905612355.1). GTDB lineage: Bacteria > Pseudomonadota > Gammaproteobacteria > Arenicellales > UBA868 > UBA11791. The sequence goes on along the minus strand of CAJQRU010000062.1, from coordinate 16,320 downwards.
GCCGTCGATATTTGTGGGTGCTGCGGTGGGAATGGGTATTACCTGGGAGGTGGTGCTGGCAGGAGAGATGATGTCAGGTGGTGGCCAGCAGGGTGGTGGTGGGCTGGGTTTCTTTATCTGGGGGTCATATATGGGTGGAGTGATGGACCAGGTCATAGTGGGTATGATCAGCATCGGCGTGGCTGGATACATTTCGAGTAGTCTTATTCGATACCTTGGTCATGTTTGCATGCCTTGGCGCCGAATGTTCTAGCAAAAACTGGTGACGTCAATGAATCAAAACAGGAAGTATTCTTCAGGCCAATATAGAACGCAGTATGCGACGGGCGAACAATGACAGAAACATCTATATTGATGGAAGTGAAGAATGTATTCAAAGCTTTCGGTGAAGACTGGGAGCGCGAGAAAGTCGTCGAAAATCTCAACCTGGATATAAAGCGTAACCAACTGACTGCGATTGTTGGGCCCTCGGGTTGCGGAAAATCAACAGTGGTCAATCTGTTGGCAGGGTTCGAGTCTCCCGATAGCGGGCAGATCATGATGGAAGGTGGGGCAGTGTCGGGGCCGAGTAAGGATAGACTGGTCGTGTTTCAGGAAACGGCGCTGATGCCGTGGTTAACCACTTACCAGAACGTTACATTCGGCCCGAAGTTGCGCGGCGATATGCCGGCAAGGTCATTAAAAGAGGCTGCTGATCGAATCATTGATACAGTGGGTCTGCGCGAGTTCAAGGACAAATATCCACTGCAGTTGTCTGGCGGTATGCAGCGTCGCGCGGAATTGGCCCGGGCGCTCATCAATCAACCACTGGTAATGATCATGGATGAACCGTTTCGCGGATTAGATGCAATGACTCGTCAGTTGATGCAGGAATTTTATCTGCGCTTATGTGAAGAGGAAGCGCGGACCAATGTATTTGTCACTTCAGAACTCGAAGAGGCGATTATTCTGGCAGACAGTTTGGTGGTGTTGTCCAACCGACCGACTACGGTGCGGGAGGTTATTCAAATCGATTTGCCGCGACCTCGAAACCTGAATATGCTGAGTTCGCCAGAGGCATACGATTACAAACGTCATGCGATGGAAATGCTTCACGAAGAGGCACTTAAGAGTTTCAGTGGAACGGAATCTGGATCAGATTTTCTCAAAAGCTACGCACAGCAGCCTTAATCATCGTGCTAGTAGCGTTGACCTACAGTGCATCATTGTGGAATAAGTTGTGGGTGACTGGGCATTTCTCCTATACAGACCCGCGATCGTGTCTCTCGCAGTTAGCGGCGCGTTGATTGCAAGTCTCGGTCCTTATTTTCTTAAGAAAGTCGGGTTTTCTTCTCCTAGACTCGCACGACTCATAACACGTATCGGTTATGCATTGTCGTGGGTCAGTGTGGGGTTTTTCATTGCGGCAGGATTTATTGGCAACCGTTGAAACGATAGGCACCTCACACAGAGGTAGAATTGAGCGCGAAAGGCATTTAAGAGGTAAGTAGTACTGTGCTCCAGATTGAGAAGCTCTCGAAACGATTTGGCGATGTGCAGGCCGTTGATCAGGTTTCTCTAAATTTTCCTCAAGGCTCAGTCGTCGGATTTCTTGGGCCCAATGGTGCCGGCAAGACGACCACCATGCGGATGGTGTCAGGGTATCTCTTTCCCGACAGCGGTATGGTCAAGATCTGTGGTTGGGATATTGTTCGGGACCGGCAAAATGCCCAGGCTTGCCTAGGTTATCTGCCTGAGGCGCCAAACGGATTTTCTCGATTGACCGTGCGTGAGTTTCTGTCTTTTTGTGGACAAGCGCGAGGTCTTTATAGGAAAAGTTTGGGCTTGGCGATTGATCAGGCCTGCCAACGGATAGATCTTGGTCCCGCATTGCAGCGTCCTTTAGCGGAACTTTCGAAAGGTTGGCGCCAACGCGCCTGGTTGGCCCAGGCCATTTTGCATGAGCCCCAAGTGCTTGTGCTGGATGAGCCAACTGATGGTTTGGATCCTAATCAGAAAGAAGTAGTGCGCCGTTTGGTCCGTGAAATGGCGGTTGATAGGACTATTGTTCTGTCAACACATATCCTGGAAGAGGCAGAGGAATTATGTGACCGTGTAGTCATCATGGCCAATGGCTGTTTGGTTGCTGATGATCCGGTAACCACGCTCCTAGATGCCTCGGGCCGTCTGGGAGCGGCATTCGCGCGCCTGACGACGAATGATCGGTCTGTTGTAGAGGGCCCTGATCAAGGCTCGCGGAGCTAAGCCCATGGGGAATCTCACTCAAAGCTTGTCAGGGTTTCGTGCGGTATTTCGTCACGAGTTACGGATGTTGTTCTTCGCCCCGTTGAGCTATCTTTTCCAGATCGCGTTTTTGTTGGGGTTGTCTACCTGTGTTTTTCTGGTGACGGATTTCTATGCCTCTGATGAGGCGACGATGCGCTTGTTGTTGGTTTTTATTCCCTGGGTTTCTTTGATTTTGATTCCTGCCCTTGCTATGTCTGCTTGGGCAGATAGCCAGGCAGATCGCGGACTTGAATTGACATTTACATTGCCCGTTGGTCTGGCCGCTATTGTGTTGGGAAAATTTTCTGCAGGTTATGTTCTATTGTTACTGACACTTGGGTTGACGTTTCCTTTTGTTGTAACGCTTGGCTATCTAGGTGATCCAGATCCAGGCGTCATAGCTTCAGGTTACCTCGCGTGTGCGTTGCTCTTGGGTGTGTGCTTTTCTCTAGCGTTATTCTCTGCGGCGTTAGTGCGCGAGCCGGTTGGTGGTTTTGTCACTGGAGTCGCCCTGTTGTTTCTCCTCATGCTGTGCGGCTGGGATGTTTTTGGTCGTCTGTTACGTACAACGCTGCCGCAGTGGGCGTGGGAATCGTTGGCTGCCTATAGCCCCGTTACTTGGTTGAGTAGTCTTGGGGCAGGTGTTCTCTATTTCCAGGGCTTGTTCTACTTTCTTGCGACCATATCAATTGCACTGATCGCTACGCTTTGGGTCGTGCGGACGCGTCGGGCCGGTGGCATCCTTTGCCAGGTTACGCGAAGGCAAAGTGTAACGGTGCTAGCGCTTGGTGTTTTATGGCTGGTTGGGGTGCCGCTCTCATCTTATCTGCCAGGCCAGGTTGACCTGACAGCACAGAATGAATTTAGCCTGCACGCAGGAACCAAAAAAGTGCTGGAAAGGCTGCCACAGGGAGTGCGTGTGACTCTTTATTGGAGTGAGAGTGAAGATACGGTGCCGGTCTTAATAAAGTCACATGCCCGACGTATTGAACGATTGCTGTCGACGATGGCAGCATTTTCGAATCTGAAATTAGCGCAGGTGGACCCTCGACCCGATACTCAGGAGGAGTTGCAGGCGCTTTCGCAAGGTATTCGTCGTGTGCCAATGTCTTCTGGAGATCACTTTTTCCTTGGAATGGCGGTCGAGCATGAAGATCGCGCAGGGCGCATTGCCTATCTGGATATCCGCCGGGATAGCCTGTTGGAGTATGACATCGCATTAGCCCTGAATGGCCTGACCCGCGTGACAACACCGAAAATTGGAGTAATCAGTCCGCTTCTGCCGTCAACATCGGCACTGTCTGGGCGAGAAGGTCTCTCCTTCATGGCCGAGCTTAAGCGCGCTTATGATGTTGCAGTGGTGCCATTCTTCAAGCCTCGCCTCCCTGATGATCTCGATGCCTTATTACTGATCGGTACCGACATTCTGCATGCAGACATGCTCTATCGAATAGATCAGTACGTCATGTCAGGGGGGAGCTTGATTGTGATGATTGACCCCTACACACGGGTCAAGCCAGCAAATAACGTAACCAACGCCCAGCCGTCGGCCGATATCAACGACATTTCGGATCTTCTTCAAAGGTATGGCGTGACCTATCAGGGTGAGTCGGTCATTGGTGATGTGAATCTCGCTTCCGTCGTGTCTGATGATCAGCAGGCTCGTTTGAGCTATCCGTTCTGGCTTCGCATTCGAGCATCTGGGCTGTCATCTACGCACCCGGCAACTGCCAACCTGAACGAAGTCTTAATGGTGGAGCCAGGCGCACTGCAGCTGGCAGCTGGCGCGGGGAATACCCCTTTAATTGTTACCACCGCTAAGGCGGGTAGTTATTCACGAGTAGAGTTTGCCGGTAAAACGCCTCGACAACTTGCCCTAGATTTTGTTGCCGAGGGAGGTGAGAGAGTTCTGGCCGCTGCCATCAAGGGCCCATTAAAAAGCGCGTTTGGGCAGGCACCGAAAGGATTAAGCGGCAGTTTTCACCAGGAGGTATCGAATGGTGCCCCAGCGGTTTTTGTTGTTGCCGATGTGGATTGGTTATTTGATCCGTTTTCACTGCAACAAACCAATCTGGCAGGAGAGACCCTCGTCAGACCCTTAAACGACAATCTTGCCTTTCTACTCAATATGGTGGAGTACGCCACTGGCGATCAAGCGCTGATGGAAATTCGTTCCCGTGGTCAATTACAAAGGCCATTTACTCGCATTGCTGCACTTTTTCGGAATGCACAAGCACGACTGCACAATGAGGAGGCAGATCTCACCCGCGACGTTGCTGAGCTTGAGACCAAGATTGGTGCAGTATCCCAAGGATTGGGAGATATTGAGTTTGGACAGCTTCCAGAGAATATAAAAAATCAGTTGCGCGAGTTTGAACCCAAACTGCTAGCCGCAAGGCGCCATTTGCGAGAGATGCGAGCTGGTATTCGGGCAGAAGTGGATAGTCTTACCCGACGTCTTACGCTGTTCAACCTGTTGTGCGGTCCATTGATTGTGCTTGTCCTCGCATGGGTCGTTTTTCGCAGGCGCAGGGAGAAATCACAGCGTTTTCAAGCACTCATTTAGAGTCCCCAAATCTGACGGCGTCAGGGTCCCGTACGGAAATGATAGGTAGTCAGAAGATTTCTCAGGCCACGGCTTTTCTGCTAGCTGGCTGATTGATTGGTTTTTGAAGGCTGTCAGAAATTTCGTCACATGATGCGATGAGTAAATCCGCGAATGCCTGCGCCATAGGCAATGGTGGGTTAACGGGCTCCCAGACTAATCCAACGGGTTTACTGATTACTGGATCAGTCAGGTGAATTTCCCGTGTGCCAGGGAAGGCATCATTTGCACGACTGAAGCCGCTAGGTACGATGGTAGCGAGAGAGCCCTGCATGACATGAAATGCCAGCTGAAAAATTGAATTGCATTCAAGCTTGGGCGATGGATCACAGTCAACAAGGGAAAAAGCCTCGTCCATTACCTGGCGTTCTTTCATATACGGAGATAAAAGGCACAGGGGAAGTTGTGCAACCTCTTTCCAGGTGATGGTTTTCTTTCGCGCCGACAGCATTGATTCAGGCACCATGAGACTCAGCTGTTCCTCATAGAGGGTTACAGCGTTCATCTTATTGAGTGCTTGATCTTCCATGTAGGTGATACCTACATCAAGCTCGAAGTTGTGTAATTCATTGATTAATTTATCTGAGCCAACAAACTGTATATCTACTTGTACAGAAGGGTACTTCTCGGAGAATAATTGGTTGACCAAGGGCAGCACTGGTGAACTCATAGGCATGGCTCCGATACGAATTTTCCCTCGTAGATCGCGACGCATAATGGCTAAATCTTCCAGCATGCTTTTCTTATCTGCGAGCAAGCGTTTGGCCCAACCCACCACGCGCTCGCCCTCGGGAGTGAAGCCCTGATAACGTTGGTGACGTAAAATAATAGGCACGTCGAGTTCTCGCTCTAGTTGCTGCAATGCGCTGGAAAGGCTCGGTTGCGACACATGGCAGTAGTCTGCGGCGCGCCCGAAGTGACGCTCTTTTTCAAGTGCGATCAGATACTCAAATTGTCGAAGAAACATGTTATTCCCTATGGCCCGGACAAGGCGTGGCCCGATTGGAAAAAGCAGTGATAGACCTAATCTATTATTTTACACGTTTCTATAAATGTATCTATCTTTGCGGTCCAATACGACGTCGTTATTTCCTCTTATCAAAAGCAATCAGGCAAAACATTAGCCATCATCGCGCAGGCCCGTCAGGCTCTATTTTTAACTAAAGCAGGTAAACATCGCAGTTCTTCCTGATTGATCGATTCATCTTGGTTAGCCTGGGCCGCCCACACGACAGGGCGACCGAACCCGTGGGGTGAGCCTGGATATAGGTCGCTATGATCTGCCGCGGGGAGTTGTTAGGTGGGTTTCCCAGGCGGGTTGGAGCTAAAGTGTCAACGCCTTTTCATGTATACCGATTTCGAGACTGGAACTAACTGGTGTTGACGACCTTCACATTGATGCTCACAACGCTAGTTGCGGCAATGGTCGGCATCTTGATTGGGGCTATTGGTATCGGTGGCGTTTTGTTGGTACCAACGCTCACCTACCTGCTGGGTTTAGGAATTCATGTGGCGATTGCTACAGCAATGTTTACCTATTTATTTAGTGGTGTCGTCGGTGCTCTTGAGTATGCTCGCCAGAATTCCATCCGTTGGTCAATGGCATTGTGGCTTTGCCTGGGTGGTATGCCAGGGGCCTATCTGGGGGCAGCTACGACCTGGGTGACACCCGGTGTGATACTGGAAGGTGTCATCGGTTTTCTGGTCCTGTTATCCGGTGTACAAGCGCTACGTGGGCCATCGGATACCGCCGAGTCAGTAGTCAATCTAAAGCCGATGTCGTTGATGGTCATTGGGTTAGTCACAGGTTTTGGCTCCTCTATCACGGGTACGGGTGGACCCCTTGTCCTGATTCCGATACTGATCTGGATGCAAGTCCCCATCCTCACGGCAGTTGGCTTAAGTCAGGTTATCCAGATTCCGATTGCATTGTTAGCGACGACTGGCAACCTGATGTTTGGTCGCATTGAGTGGCTTATCGGCATGGGCATCGCCACATTACTCGTGTTGGGTGTCGTGGTGGGCGCTCGTATTGCCCATCGGATATCTCGTGTTGCGTTAAAGCGATTTATCGCCTTCGCTCTGTTGTTGGTAGGTGCAGCTATGTTGGCGCGCATGGCTGCTAGCTTTATCTGACTAGAGCTATCGATCTCATGTGGTCATTAGATAAGTGGCGCGAGCATCCCGGCAATCCAATCACTGAGGTCGCCCAGTGCCGGCAACAGGCGGCACTGTTTGATTTTTCTTTCATGTCAAGGGCTCGAGTGAGCGGTGTCGGTGCCCGGCAGTTGGTGAATGACTTTGTTTCCCGGGATGTCAGTGGTATGCCGGAAAACCGCGTGACTGATTGCCTACGGCTAAATCACCAAGGTTGTGTCACAAGTGATTTGACCGTGTGGAAACGCGAGGGTCATGGCTACGAGGTAATGGGCGGTAACGATGATGATATAGCGGCATTAATGTCACAGCAGAGTCCGAATTGCAGCATTGAGGATTTGTCCGATTCGCACAGTGTCTTTGCCGTCCAGGGTCCCGAATCATTATTGCGTCTTGCAAGATTGGGTAATCTCGAACGCCTCTTTCGTCTTGAATATTTTGAATTTTGTGATCTTGATATTGCAGATTTTCCGGTCCGCGTGGCTCGTTCGGGTTATACCGGAGAACATGATTTTGAGTTGCTGGTCAGGCGCGCCGTTGCGCGAGCTTTGTGGTGCTTGCTGACTCAAGAATTTCCTGTGGCTAGCTATGCCGCTATGGATATTCTTCGCATCGAGGCAGGATTTATTCTTTACTGTAATGAATACTCGATAGGTGCGACACCCATTGAGATGGAGCTTGCACAGTTTGCGGGCGAAGAAACAGACCAGAATTTAAGCTCGGAATTTAAGCTGGCTTGTTTTACCGCGCGACATCATGAGTGTCCCGTGTTATGGCAACATTCGAAATCGAATCCCCCTCACCCTACTCGCGGAGAGATTGTGGTGATTTCGGCCTGTTTCAGTCGTTGTCCCAAACGATTCTCGGCTTGGGTTATATCCACACAGAAGATGTCACCGCTGGGGCGTCTTTAATCGACCCTTTGGGAGAATTCGACCAGATTGCACTTTGCGAACGATCATTTTTTGATCCAGCCAAACGGAGGGCTCGTGGTCACTGGACTAGCGAATGTCGGTCGCTTTACTGATGCGGAATAAAGAAAACAATAAACGCAAGAGGGCATAGGGTGTGCCAGAATGTCGGCCGCCGGAAGCCATTCTCTATCGCTTGATAAACGAATACTTTTGACCCGATTTTGCAGTCTGTCTACTATGAATTTACAGTTGTATTCTATGTTGTCAGGGTACGTTCGGCAGCTGCTAGATACCAAAACCAAAGGAGATAACAATGTCTGACGACAAACCCAGACGAAAGGTCACGATAAACCAACTGAGACGCAAAATGAGAGAGGGCGAGCAGATCGTCCAGATGGCCATCTATGACTATCGCAGTGCAGTGATTGCAGATCGACTCGGCATTGATATTCTCTGTGTGTCTGACACAGGCGGTATGATTCTTTTTGGGCACAAAAGTACCGTAACGGTCACGTTCGATGAGGTCATGATGATGGCCAAAGGAATTGATCGAGGTAGTCAATATGGTTTACGTATGGTCGACATGCCGTACTGGAGTTTCCACATCTCACCAGAACAGGCAGTGGAAAATGCCGGTCGATTTGTGCACGAAGCGAATGCTGAGGTGATGAAATGTGAGGGAAACCAATACCATGCCAAGAACATTGAGGCCATCAATCGAGCAGGCATACCTGTTCAAGGGCATATCGGAATCACTCCCATGCGTATGCCCCAGTTGGGTGGGTTTTTCGCGCAAGGGAAGACTGCGGTGCGGGCTAAAGAATTAGTGGATGATGCTCAGGCCATGGTTGACGCCGGATGCTTCTCAATCATGTGCGAGGTGACCAGTCAGGAGGTGAATGAATATCTGGCGCAGGTTCTTCCGGTACCGGTGATCAGTCTTGGCGCGGGTCTTGGCGCACATGGAGTGCACATCATTACGTCCGATCTTATGCATTTGTATGAAGAGCATACGCCAAGGCACTCCAAGGTCTATACCGATCTGATCCCAATCATAGAAGACGTATTCATTCGTTATCGCGATGAGGTTAAAGCGCAGATCTATCCTGGCCCAGAACATACGGTGTTCATGAGTGATGAAGAGGCGTTGAAGTTTGCCAAAGCCATGAAGTGGGATTACAAGCTTGCCCAGCTCGATGCCAAGGCCAGTGCGGCGGGGAAAAAGAAGACGCGTAAGAAGACGTCGTTGCCCGCGAAAAAGCCTGCTGCTAAAAAGCCTGCAAAGAAAAAGCCTGCAAAGAAAAAGACAAAGAAGAAATAATCCCACAGCGCTTGGCAGGGCCTTCGTGCCCGCGTATATGCGGGCACCGTATTCTGACGAGCTTGGCCTTAGTGGGGAGCCTCTGAGCGAGTGATCCAGACGGGAATTTTCCTTTTGGTGCATTGTTAATGAGCGGGGGCCTTATTCTGCGCCGTAAATGCGGCCTTTAGCGGTGTCTCTGCCGAGCCGATGCATGGTAATTGTCAATACCTATCAAACTATTGGTTTGAATGATTTTACAAATGGGACCTCCCTCTCTTTAATGGGGGTATAAGACGGATCGTTTTCAAACATGACAGCGGACGGTGCTCCCGCTAATAACAAAGGAATGAGACGCTATGCCAGCTAGAAATGGAAAGCAGTGGGCGAACGTACCGGGAAAACTTGGCTCGGGAGAGTACGTTGACAGTCGTATCTATTCTGATCATGCCATCTTCGAAGAGGAGATAAGCAAAATCTTCCGCAAAGTCTGGATGCCGGTCTGCCATGAGTCTGAATTGCCTGATCCGTTTTGTTTCAGGACGACCACGCTAGCTCGTGAGCCCATCATGGTTGTGCGTGGTGGTGATAACGTTGTCAGAGCTTTCCTCAATGTCTGTCCGCATCGGGGTAACATGATTGAGAACAGGCCGTCGGGATCTTTCGAAGAAGGTGCTCCTTCAGGCGCTCCCAAGCATATGACCTGTATGTTTCACGCTTGGCAATTTGATATGAAAGGTAACTGCGTTCATATATCCCGTGCGACAGAGGGTTACCAGGATCGATTGGCATGCAGTGATGTAGGTTTGCGACGGTTGCGATGCGAGGTTAAGTACGGAGGTTTTGTCTGGGTGACGCTTGATGATGGCATCGATCAGTCAGTCGAAGAGTGGGCGCACGGCGCTTTTGACTGTATGCAAAAGTCGTTAGATGCAGAGCCGCTTGAAGTATTTCATTATCATAAAGCTATCATTCCCTGTAACTACAAGCTGTGGCATGACACCAATTCGGAGTTCTATCACGATTATTTGCACTACCATAACCGTATTACCGGCTTTAACGACTCGTATTTTGCTCGTAAGAATATCGGTTTTGGTAACGGCCATATCAATGTAGGTTCTTTCGAAGTTCAATATGATCAGTACGAGGGTTTCGAGTCGCGTGAAGAGTTGTCATTTCCTTATCTTCCGACAAATCACTGGGAGATGATCGACTTTTTCCCTGGCGTAAATTTTAACTTGAGAGGTTCTGCATTGCGCTGCGATATCATGACGCCGCTCGGGCCAGACAAAGTAATGATCGAGTTCCGCGGCTTAGGACTAAAGAGTGATACGCCTGAAGAACGCTTGACGCGACAGAGGCATCACAACTCGATTTGGGGCCCATTTGGGCGTAACCTGCATGAAGATTTGCTAGCAGTTTCAACCCAGCAGGCAACAATGAGTGAGTGGGCTGAAAAACGGAGAATACTTCATGGGCGTCATGAAACGGACGCAGATGGCGACCCTACGATTCATGATGAAGAGGGTATGCGTCATTTTTATAAGGAATGGGGCAGACGAATGGACCGGTGGCCCGGCAATCCGGAGATGTCTTATCAAAAGGGACAGGAAAAGGCGGCCTGAGGTATTAAGACCGTAGTAACGCGGTGCCGTGGCTTGTGAAGGCTAAAAATACACGCTTGCGTGCTGCGATTAAATCATTGTTATGTCGGCGTGGTTAGTAAGAACTAAAAGCTGTATTCGATTGAGAATCTTATGAGTGATCAATTAGTTATTGAGGATATTAAGAACACCATTTACCGGGCGAGTCTCTACCTTGACGAGTGCCGTTGGGCAGATTGGTTGGCCCTGTGTCATGAGGATTTCTATTATGCAATTCGGGCCTTCAGCCCGGAAATTAATTATGACATGACCTATCTAGATGGCCATCGCGCTGATTTGGTGAGTATGACTGAGATGTTGCCTAAGCATAATTCGGATCACTCGCCGCTTGCCCGTCATACAGTGGTTTACACTGTTGATGTGAATGACACGCAGGGGACTGCGTCATGCGTCTCGTCTTTCGCGGTGTACCAGACCCAGCTAGATGGAATTAACTCTCATGTGCTGGCCGGAGAATCGAATATTTTCCTGGTCGGTAAATACCGAGACATTTTCCGAATCGGGACAGGGCAACCCCTTTTCTTGCAGCGAGTTGTCCAACTAGATACTCGACGACTGGACAAGGGAACTCACTGGCCTATCTAAGTCATGTCGTTAGCTGCAGAGTTAACGGCGACGCGTTTGTGAGGCGCTTACGCTAACATGGCGTAGCCTACGCCCAAGGTGATCTACCGGAAAATTCAAGATGGCAGAATCTGAAATCGATGACTGGTATCCATTGTGCGCAGTTGATGCGCTTGCTGACGGTGCCTTGGAAAGGTTTCAGGCGAATGAAATCGCGCTGGTTGCGGCTAGGGTGGGGAATGAGTACCGGGCATTTCCACCGTTTTGCCCCCATATGTCTGAACCTTTGCATGAATCAGGAATCTGTGCGGGTGGGGTACTTACCTGCAGTAAACATCTTTGGCAGTGGAATTTACTCACTGGCGCACAGCAAGGGCCTGCGGAAAAGCCACTACTAATGTATGACACAGCGGTGCGGGAGGGACAGGTCTGGGTCCGCATTGAAAAAGAATTGGCCTATGAGTACCAAGTCGAAGACGAGGAAGACGACTTCGAGTGGTAGTGAAAGCAAGCTGCAGACTTTTTCTGCTAGCACACAAAATCTTTTGATGAACGTTACTTTTCTTAATAAGCAAGGGCGAGTAACAGTAGAGTGCCGAGAAGGGGAAACCCTTTTGCAAGCAGGTCTAAGGCAGGGCGTTCCTTTGCCCTACGCGTGTGGTGCGGGAGTCTGTTCGACCTGCGTTGCCCGAGCAAAGCCAGGTACGGTGAATAACAATTGGTTGCAGGCGCCAGGTGCGCAGAACCTCAATACCGTTAAAGGGGAATGCCTCCTCTGTCAGTGTGTACCCGTTGCAGATTGTGAGATTCTAGTGCCAGGGAAAGCGGCCCTCACTGGGGACTCAGGCGAATCACCACAGCACCAGTCCGGTCAACTGGGAAATCTAGTGGAAGTAGCTCCTGGTGTTGCCACATTTGAGCTGGAGCTAGATCAGCCCATCAGTTTTCTCGCAGGTCAGTACCTTTTGTTGCGTTTGCCCGCGATGGAAGGATATCGGCCCTATTCGATGACTAGTTTCTCTATCCACTCTCAGAAACCCACTTTCGTGATCAAGTGTGTCCCGGTCGGGAGCTTCTCAGAGGTATTATTCAACGGCAGCTTCAAAACGGTTCGGGTCGATGTGTTTGGTCCAATGGGCAAGGCAATTTTTGATCCGACTGAAGGGCGGGACCTCGCTTGTATGGTAGGCGGTTCGGGTATTGCAGGCATCATGTCAGTCCTTCGTCAAGCGAGAGATATCGGTTATTTTTCTGATCATAATGTGACTATGGTTTTTGGGGTGCGTAATCCTGAGGATTTCTTCTTTCTGAATGAACTTAAAGAGATTCAAGAAAGTGCGCCCGCCAATATTGATATCCACCTTGCTGTTTCAGAGTTGTCTGATTCGAATAAAATGCCAGTGGCATTAGGTGGCCTGCCTGTATGGAGTGGGTTTGTTCATGAGGTGGCTGAGCGGGTCATGGGTCAAGACTTGCTTGGCCGTCTTGGATTCCTGGGAGGGCCACCTGCCATGTTAACTGGCGCATTGCGGTTGTTGCTGGGCGCAGGTGTACCGGTCGACGATATTCGTTACGACAAGTTTGGGTAGAAAAAGTTAGATATAGACTGGTTCTTTCCTTCTTTTTAAGCCCTTGGAAAGGGTTTAATCCACTGCCATTTTTCAGTTGTCTGTGACACAGGTGGACCTGTCAGGAGAGATATTACGATTCTTGCCATTCCCATTGAAGACAACCTGGAAAGCGATACCGTCACACCTGGGGGCATGGGTAAGGAAGGCAGAGCCCTCGCACGTTAACTGCCAATAACGTCTCGAATGACCCATATCCCTTTGTGGATTTTCCCGGACTGGGTTTAGTCACACGCAAGTTGAATGCCTGAAATTGACTCGTCATAACCGAATATTCAAGGCTACGGTTTTATCTTTTTCTTGCCGATGGTTGAACTGCTTGCGATGCTTGGGCATAAGATAGACGGGTATATATGGTGATTTAACGTATTTCAATGGGTAGATGGCGATCAATGGAGTTCCTCATATGCTAAAAATATTCATTGCTAATGGCAGCATCTCACTCGCTTCCCTCATTCTGCTTGAAGAAGTGGGTGCACAATATGAAGCGATGCTTATCGATTTTTCACGCGATGAACAGCGACAAAATGCTTACCTCGAGATAAACCCCAAAGGCCGCGTTCCCTCGCTGGTGACTGAAGAGGGAGTACTGACGGAAACTTGTGCCATTCTGGTCTACATCGCACAACGTTTTGGTCCCGAGTACTTGGCGAGTATGGGCGATCCTTTTCTGTTCGGTCGTATTCAGGAGTTCAACAGTTATTTGGCCTCAACCGTGCATGTAGCCCACGCCCATCGACTACGAGGTACGCGTTGGGTAAGTGACATAGCTTCCCTGGAGGCTATGCAGGAAAAGGTGCCCGAGGTCATGACTCAGGCGGTAACACTTGTCGAGGATGAATGGCTGCAGGGTCCTTGGGTGATGGGGGAGACTTATACCATCTGCGATCCTTATCTCTTCACGATCAGTCGCTGGCTGGAAGATGATGGTGTTGATACCGGTAAGCTACCACGCATCCTCGAGCATCGCCGCTGCATGATGGCCAGAACCGCTACGCAGTGTGCTCTTTCACAGATGAACTGACGTTCAACGCGGCGGTAACCCATGTTCGAGCAGCATCACCCATTTGTTTGACGGTTATTGGTTGATCTCCGGGTTTTCGGATGCAGGCAGGGCATTGATTCTCTCGGCTTCTTATGGGTGCTATTTTTTGGTTCTGGCTGTGCCATAAGTGTGCCAATGAGGAGCGCCTGTCAGATCAACCTGGACTGACCGCTGTAGGTCTTTGACGTTGATGCAGTAATGTGGTGGAGCGGAGGAGGATCGAACTCCCGACCTTCGCATTGCGAACGCGACGCTCTCCCATCTGAGCTACCGCCCCCAAAACATAACCAGCTGTTCAGGCTTGATCTGCGGCGGACAAGTTTATCCCGCCTGCAGGTTGCTTGCCAGTTTTTATACTTCGCCTTGCCATTCGGTTAACCAACGCCAGCGCTGAAGCCGTGTTATCTTCACGCGTCTGACACTGTGTGCTGTGATTATAGATGACCAAGAAGAAGAATGAATCAGATGAGACGCTTGCCTTCGTCGCCGAAGTTTTTGAGAAGCAGGTGCCCTTTAATCGAGTGCTCGATCTTCGAGTCGATATTGATGATGAAGCGCAGGTCAAAGTGTCATTTCGAATGAAAGACAAACTGGTTGGTAACTTTATTCGCGGTACTTTGCACGGGGGAGTAATTTTTAGCGCTCTTGACGTCGTTGGGGGATTGGTGGCGTTTGTCAATTTGTGCCCGCGCAGGAAATCACGCTTGACCGACGAGGAGATCGCGCTTTTTTCTAGACTTGGCACGATCGACATGCGCGTCGATTTTCTGCGCCCTGGTCTGGGTGAGGAGTTTGTGGCAACTGGAGCGGTGTTGCGAGTTGGTCGCAAGGTAGCGGTCACGCGAATGGAGTTACACAACGACGAAGGCAGTCTGATCGCGGTCGCGACTGGAGCCTATAGCACGGGCGCCTACACGGTAGGCTGATGACGTTTAAAGCAGTCGTTTCGACTGAGTGATATAGTGGTTCCGTCTTAGATTCCTGGTTAAATTGTGACGGTGAGTAGCGCTCGGCAAACAGATCAGATTAACCTTGGTGGGCCTGTTGACGCGGGTGCAACGTTACAGAAGTCGCGTCTTGAGCAACAGTGGTCCATCGAGGATATTGCGGCTAATCTCAATCTTTCGAGTGAAATTATTGAGGCACTCGAGGCCGGTGATTATTCGTCTTTGCCGGAATGGACATTTGTTCGGGGTTATCTCACCGCGTATGCGCGGCTACTTGGAGTCGCAGAAGATACTGTCGTCGCTAATACCGGGGATCCTCACCCCACTCCTGGAGATCTTGGATCGGTTGTTCCGGTGATGGATGGATCGGTATTAACAAGTCGACGAAAGCGCATTCCGAGTGATGCCAAAATGCGTGATCGAGCGTACCGTAGACGCTCAGTACTTATCGGCGTCTGCATTGTCATAGCGGTTCTTATTGCTTGGTGGGTAGCAGGGTTGCGGCCGTCAGCATTCGAAGCATTATTCAGCGAGATGAAGAATCCGCAACACGATTCGGCCTCAATGACGGTGAAGATACCGCTTGACGCGTCTGAGCCTAAGGACCCATCCAACGACTAACTATTGTAGGTAAGGTTACTGACTGCTGGAACGCGTGGCACGGCGAGCTTCCAGCGGTGCCACGATCATGGCCATCATTGGTGGAATGATTAGCAGTGTGATGATGGCAGACAACATTAACCCACCGATGATAACCGAGCCAAGACCTCTGTAAAGTTCTGATCCGGCCCCCGGGAATAACGCCAGAGGAAGCATTCCGAAGACGCTTGTTAAGGTCGACATGAAGATTGGCCGAATCCGGTTTTGTGTGGCGCGGACAATCGCTTCACTGGCAGTGGTGTTTTCTGTGCGAAAGTGAAACAAAGTCTGGTGGACCAATAAAATGGCGTTGTTTACCACAATGCCTATCAGGATCACGAAGCCGAGCATGGTCAGCATATCCAGTGCCTGGTATGTCACCAGGTTGAGTGCTGCCAGGCCGCCGATGCCGCCGACAGCGGCAACGGGAACTGACAGCATGATGATCAAGGGGTAGATAAAACTCTCGAACAACACGGCCATTACCAGGTAAACGATAGCTAGCGCCAGCAGCATATTGAGTCCCAGCGCGTCTCTTGTTTCAATGAGTTTGTCGGCGGTCCCCGTTAGCCGCATTTTTACCTGTGGTGGC
>CAJQRU010000061.1 GCA_905612355.1 uncultured Gammaproteobacteria bacterium | reverse complement strand
TGACTGAAACAACGGTCCAACAGATTGGCCAAGCCGTCGCGAGCGATACGCTCGCGTGCCAAGGCGATACGGTGATCGTGGGTCGGGACGGTCGACTCTCCGGACCAAGGCTCGTTAGTGCCCTCTCCGACGGCATCCGTGCCGGTGGTTGCGATGTTGTTGATATTGGCATGGTGGCAACGCCGTGCACCTACTTTGCCAGCCATCACCTCAATATCGGCTCAGCGATATCAGTCACCGGCAGCCACAATCCGCCCGAATATAACGGACTCAAGATTATGGTGGGCGGTGAAACACTTTTTGGCGAACGCATTCAACACCTTCGTCATCGGATTGAAAAAGGAGAACTGGAACACGGCAGTGGCAACCGCCGAGAAACTGATGTTGTCGAGGCGTACCTGAACCGCATAACGAGCACCATTGAACTTGCACGCCCGCTAAAAATTGTGACCGACTGCGGTAACGGAGTGGCTGGCGCGTTGGTGCCGAGACTCTTTCGCGCATTGGGGTGTGAGGTGATCGACCTTTACTCAACCGTCGACGGCACATTCCCCAATCACCATCCAGATCCCATTCGTCCTGAGAACTTGACTGATCTCATTAGGACCGTTCAAGAAGAAGACGCAGAGTTTGGTCTCGCATTTGATGGTGATGGCGACCGCCTTGGGGTCGTTTCTCCAGATGGTCGCATTATCTGGCCAGACCGTCAGTTAATCCTGTTCGCCAAGGATGTTTTGACTCGACATCCCAACGCGGAAATCATTTTTGACGTTAAGTGCACCCAACTACTGCGACAGGCTATCGTGGAGAGTGGCGGCATTCCAACCATGTGGAAAACCGGGCACTCGTTGATCAAAGCCAAATTACGCGAGAGCGGTGCTCCCCTTGCCGGTGAAATGAGTGGCCATATTTTCTTTAACGACCGCTGGTATGGCTTCGATGATGCCCTCTATGTCGGTGCTCGTCTTTGTGAACTACTGGCTAAAGAAGAAAGTTCCCCAGAGACTATTTTTCGAGAATTGCCAGACACGCTCAACACGCCGGAACTGCGCCTAGAAATGAATGAAGGCGCGCATCACGACTTGATGCATGAACTGGTGGCCAACGCTGACTTCCCCGATGGTGCGGTCAGCCACATTGACGGCATTCGGGTCGATTTTGAGGATGGCTTCGGTCTTGCCCGCGCCTCCAACACCACCCCAACGGTTATCTTTCGATTTGAAGCGACCACTGAGACCAAACTCAATCAGATTAAATCACTCTTTCGCGAGCAGCTGCTGTCATTGCAAAGTGACCTCACCCTACCCTTCTAGTTAGTCACCGCTCAGTCAGACCAGGCCAAGGACGCAACGCTTTTAGTCCGTTGCAACGTTAATCGCCTCAGGGCGCCGATACCCTTTTGGTAACGCACGTCCGCGCTGAGCTCTTGCACCGAGATACACATCAATATCAGCGGGCCTTAGACGCATGTGCTGCTTCCCCGCATGAATCTTTAGTACATCACCCTCGCGAAAAACAACAGCATCAACGAGTCGCTCCTCCTGCACACGGTAGCGTGCAGTAGGGATGTTGATGAGTTTGACACCCTTTCCGCGTGACAAACGCGGCATATCCGCTAACGCTAAAACCAGCATCCGCCCTGCGCTGGTGATCGCGGCAACCCAATCATCCTCATAATCATAAACTCGCTGCGGGGGCAACACCGCCACATTTCGTGCCGTTAAGACTGCCTTACCGGAACGATTACGGGTCACCAGCTCTCCCATTGGAGCTACGAATCCATATCCCGCATCAGTCAACAGGAGATATTCCGTCGACTCACCACCAGCTAACAAGCCACTGAATGTAACCCCCTCAGGCGGCTTTAGATCCTTGGACACCGGCTCACCTAGGCTACGGGCCGATGGCAACATGTGCGGCGCCAGCGAATAGGTGCGGCCGGTCGAATCAAGACAGAGTAAGGTTTCGTTGCTTCGCCCAAGAACTGCGTGGAGAAATCCATCGCCAGAGCGATAATTCAAATCACGCGGCTCGACATCGTGACCTT
Organism: uncultured Gammaproteobacteria bacterium; assembly: GCA_905612355.1. GTDB lineage: Bacteria > Pseudomonadota > Gammaproteobacteria > Arenicellales > UBA868 > UBA11791. The sequence continues at coordinate 394 of CAJQRU010000061.1, read as the reverse complement.
TTGCCGCCCGTATCCACCCCTTCTGAGACAACACCATAGTCAAGGGCTCTGAGGGGATCAGAACCGACTCAGACATCGCCTGAGCGGCCTCCCGTTCAACTAATGGCGAACGGCGTTCGTCACCAAACGCCTCCGCATCCGCCAACAGTTCATTTCGAACCACCGTCTTGAGATGCGCTTGTGACTTCAATACTTTAGATAATTCCGTTTTCTCGGATTCGAGTGCTTCCTGCTCGGCTCTGATTTTGATTTCCTCCAACTTAGCAAGCTGTCTTAGCCTAATGTCTAGAATCGCCTCAACTTGTTCTTCGCTCAATCGAAACCGTTCTCTCAAGACAGCCGCTGCGTCATCTTCTTTGCGAATTATTCGTATAACAGCATCGATATTGAGATA
>CAJQRU010000060.1 GCA_905612355.1 uncultured Gammaproteobacteria bacterium | reverse complement strand
AGTCACGGCACTTGATTTCCCAATATTCGTTGAGATGGCACAGAACTTATTGATTGCTCGACACGCCACTCGGAAAAATCAGCAGCCGATACCGGCTTGCTGTACAGGTACCCTTGCCCTATGTCACAACCAAGCTCGGTCAACTGGCTTACGTGTTCGCGGCTCTCCACCCCCTCGGCAATGGTTTGCATTCCCAGTTCACGCGCAAGTTGAATCACTGCCCCCACAATCGGCCAGTTCTTTCCATTCGGATCTCGAATAAATGACTGATCGATTTTCAATTTTTGGAACGGTAATCGAGTCAAATAACTCAAGGCCGAGTAACCAGTACCAAAATCATCCATCGCAAGGGACACACCTAGAGATCTAATCGCGTTAGCGGTATCAGTGACACTGTCCACATCATCAATCACGACCGATTCTGTGATCTCCAGCTCCAAATCAATACCTTGGAGTCCATGCCGCTCAAGAGCCTGACGCACTCGGGCGACGAGGTCGGGTTGGCGAAATTGGACTGGCGATAGATTCACTGAAACAGTGAGATCGGGCAAACCACTCGCCCGCCATTCGCTCGCCTGGCGGCAGGCTTCATCTAGAATCCAATCGCCCATGGGAATGATTAACTGCGTCTCTTCCGCCATCGGAATAAACTCGTCCGGTGGAATAATCCCGCGCTCCGGGTGTTTCCAACGAACAAGCGCCTCGGCGCCAATGACAGTCTCGTCAACCAGAGAGACCTGCGGCTGATAGTAAAGCGTTAACTGTTGAGTCTCGATCGCCTCGCGCAGCTGTGCCTCCAACACCAGGTCCCGACTATGATCCCGGCGCCGTGTTACCTCCCAACCAAAATCCAGACAAGCGTCACCGCCTTTCTCGATAACAGCCCGCAGCGCGAGTCCCGACTTATGTATCAATTGATCAAAATCATCGCCATCCTTGGGATACACAGCTACGCCAAGACTGCTGGTCAAACGCACCTTATCTACAACTGATCCCGCACCAGCGTCCGAAACATTGAGCAGGTTAAATGGCTCGACCATGACCATTCGGATGGCGCTAGTGATTTGTGCTGCGATGAGCTTGGCATTCGGAGCCGCCGCAACCACAACAAATTGGTAGCTACCGCCACGTGCTACAAAATCGACACCGCGAACAGCGCCTTTTATTCGTGTTGCCACCTGCGCAAGAAGCTCATCACCGACTGTGGCTGTATAGGTCTCGTTGATTCGTGAAAATCGGTCAATCTGAACTTGCAGCACAGCAACTCCCGCTCCCACTTCTTGGGCCTTCAGTAACCGTTTCTTGCCCCGCGCCCTCATTTCATTTGCATTGGGCAGACCCGTGACCCGATCGGTCCACCGAAGCCGATCAACTTCCTGACGCTCCTCAGTTACATCCGTATGTATAAACAGATAGCCGCCCGACCCAAGCCGCTGCGATAGAACATTCATTACTCGTCCACAGGGCAGCTTGACATCAACTCGACCGGTTTCTTGCGAGCGAACAAACGCCATCCTTGACGCAGCCAACTCTTCTACTTCACCTTCACCATAAAATCCCTTTTCAGCAAATAACCGCAGCGCAGATTCAAACGATGCTCCAGGAGAAGCCAGCCGCGCGTCTAGTCCATATATGGACTGAAAATGCTCGTTGCTATAGAGATAGTTAAAGTCACCATCAACAATATTTACACCGACTCCCACATGATCCAACGCTTCGAGCCCAATGCGACTCTCCAGTTCTTCAATGCGGTGTTCTTTCTCTTTTTCTCTCCGACGAGTCTCCGTCACATCAGTGTGTAATAACAGATAGCCGCCGCCGCGTAACGAACGCCCTCGACCCAAGATGACACGGCCATCGGCCAGCGAAAACTCGGTGGTGTAACTGTCGCCACGGCGTACCATGGCAGTTCGATTGGCCACTTCCTGCTCAACATCGACTTCACCAAACACGCCCATTTCAGCGACATAACGAACCAATGTTGTGTAGAGCGTACCGGGCCGACACAATTCCCGTGGCAAACCATAAAATGACGCAAAGGTATTGTTCACCAATACCACTTCAAGATCTGGCCCGATAATCTGCACGCCTTGGTCAATATCTGACAAAGTATCGAGGCCCATTGAGTGCTCGAGTTCTTCGATACGTTGTTCTTTTTCTTGTACCCGACGTCGCTCAAGAGTGACATCAGTATGAACGAGCACAGATGCTCCCCCAGCAAGATAGCGTGCTATCACTTCAATGATGCGACCATTCGGCAGCGTCAAATCGCGCTGATATTCCCGGGCATGACGAGTCATCTCAACCCGCTCTGTCACGAGGGTTTCTATGTTTCCGTCACCATAGACGCGCCGCTCGGCCAAATAACGTACGATTGAAGTCAAACTGACACCTGGTTCACACAGGTCTGCCGGAAATCCATAAATATCTTGATACGCACGATTGCAAAACAATAGATTCATCGTTTCGTCAATGACGCTCATACCCACCGCGAGATGATCGATTGCCTGGAGACTGAGGACGTGTTCCAGGTGCTCTAATTTCTTTCCCGCTTCCCGCTCTTTTAAGCGTTGTTCTGTTACATCACTGTGCAGAAACAAATAACCGCCACTGCGTAAAGAGCGGCCCGTCGCCAATAACGTTTTCCCCTGACGGGTAACGAAGTCAGTCGTATAGCCTTCCCCCCTTCGCACTAAAGCACTTCTTTCCCTTACTAATTCATCAACGTCAACATCACCAAAAAGATTTTCTTCCGCCGCGTAACGCAATAATGCATCATACGCTGTGCCCACTTGACGCATACGCTCAGGAATACTGTGAAATGCTGAAAACGCTTCATTAAGCAGCACCACATTGAGTTCATTATCAAGCAGCAGAACACCTTGATCGATACCTGACAACGCATCGATACCCATCGTTGCCTCAAGTTGTTGAATGCGGTTTTCCTTCTCATCCAACCCCTCCCGTTGAACATTCCGCTCGCTCAGGTTCTGCAAGGAGTACGCCAATAAGGGCTCGCCACTGCGAGTAATCTCCGAAAGACGCAGCGCGATTGGAAAAGCAGTTTGATCGCGCCGCCGCGCGGTCCCCTCAAACACTCGGTCAAACAGTGCTTCGTTACCTGCCTGCCAGTAATGTCGCACGGCGGCTTCATGGCGAAACCAGTTCTCATCATCGGCACCAATTTCAGTCACCCGCCGACCGACCAGATCAGTGACCTCGTAACCAAACATCTCACCTGCGGCGGGATTAGCCGACCGGATAACCAGGTTACTGTCGACCGTAATCGTTCCGAAAAGCGCGGTCCGTTGAACCGTCTCCAGTTCTAGGCGATACTCTTCGAGCCCTGCCAAATCCTCTTCGGCAGCCTTAAGCATTTCTATACGTTCGAGAGCATGCTCTTTCTGATCAGTAATATCCCGAACCGTCTCAATGGCGCCTACCAAGTGCCCTTCACCATCGTAAAGCGCACGGGCAGACCCAGCGAGCCACCGCCCTCTAGGATCTTGACTTTCTGCACTAAGGTACCCTTCCTCATCACGCTGAATAGAAACATAATGATCGCGAGACCGAACGTCCCAATCGAGCGCCCAATCGATTAATAAGGGGCGGCGCTCCCCGTAAAAGGGTAACGCGTGTTCATAGTTGCCCTTACCCAACATATCTGAGGCCAACACACCACTCAGCCTTTCCATTGCAGAATTCCAGACAGTGACCTCTCCTTTGACATTGATTATCCAGGTTGCATCGGGTAACGCCTGAAGCGAACGAGCAAGTGCGACATCTTCTTCGCGTCGGCTGGCCAGGTCCCGCCTTTGTACTGCCGCCTCCTGTTGTTCCCGCCGCAACTCATGAATGGCCACCTGCTTAGCACCCATCAGGCGTAACACAAACCATGCAACCATCAATGACAGAAGAGTCGTAAACGCTAGCGCCACCGTTACAGCAGACGTCGAATCGGTAGCATTACTCCAGATAACTACCTGGCCTTCGACAAAAGTCGGACGTGTAAGACGCACTGTAAGCAGCATTACCAACGCCGAACCAATGCCACTCACTGCGATGGTCAAGGCAATCATGGGTGCCAACGATCGATCACGCCAACGACGACCGAGCACACGAAAAATCGGCAGCGCCGCCTCGTCTGACTGTCTTGTGACCAACCGTTTTTGCATGCCATTTCCTCCTACTAGATAAGCGAAAATACGGATACTCCTTAACGGAGTCAATTTTATTCTTTTTAGTGTTATTTGTTAGCAACCCGCTCACGAATCCACGCTCAACTCGGAGCCTGAAATAACATATTTCTTTGATTTAATTTACTTTTTTAAGTGTTTTAGGGAAAAATTCAGAACCACACAACAATGCTACTGCTGAAAGAGACATTTATCTTGTACTGTTGAACTAGCCTGTGTATCGACCCCTTCTAAACTGCCCCATCAACACCTAGCGAACCCAAGCAACCAGTTGCTGACATGCACCGCTCGCGTCGCAACAACCACTAACGTGAATACGCTTGGGCTATCTCCTGCAAGGCCGCGTTGTGCCGGAGCTCACACGCCGCTGAACACCCACCAAAAAACCATAGACCTACGGTAAGTGCGCCCCTATACTGCGCGCCGCCCGCCGCTCCCTGACCGAGGATTTTCGGAGTGTTTCTTGCTTTCAAACTGATGCGCAGCCTATCTGCGCTAATGATCTCGGTTGCCCTGCTCATGTTGAGCAACAGCCTGTTTTCTACCCTGCTTGCGCTACGCGGAAAGATTGAGGGCTATTCCAATGAATTCATCGGTCTCACCATGTCCGTCTACTTTATTGGCTTTTGCATTGGTACGTTCCGCTCCGGCCCGCTGATCAATCGCGTTGGACACATTCGAAGTTTCGCCGCCTTCGGGGCAATCACCTCTGCATGCACCTTGTGCTTTGTACTGGTCATACATCCATGGGCATGGCTGCTGGCCCGACTTATCATGGGAGCCAGCATCGCAGGCATGTTTGTGGTGGCAGAGAGTTGGCTGAATAACCGTGCCAGTAACAAGGCCCGTGGCACCGTGCTCGCGATCTACATTATGATTGGCTACCTAGCCGCTGCCATCGGCCAGCAAGTACTCCCTTGGTCGGATCCCGCTGAAGCCAATTTGTTCTTGCTGGTGGCAATTTGTCTATCACTAGCTGTGGTCCCAGTTTCTCTTACCCGCGCGACCCACCCTGATCCAGTCCCATCGCCGCGACTGGACCTGCGGCGCCTGTTGTTTACCTCTCCGGCGGCGGTGACCGGCTGTTTTGCAGCTGGCCTTGCGATTGGTGCCCTATGGGGTCTCGCGCCCATCTACGCCAGAGACATCGGCCTGAGTGTGAACCAGGTGGCAATGTTCATGAGTGCGGCACTCGTCGGCGGGCTCCTCTTTCAACTGCCCATCGGTCGGTTATCAGACCGCCTGGACCGACGCAGTGTGCTGCTAGGGACGACACTCTTGGGCGGACTGGTCGCAATCGGCCTGGTCCTTGGCCCTGCGCTACCCTTCCCCGCTTTGCTCGGCGCTATCTTTTTGTACTACGGATTCACATCCACCCTATACCCACTCAGTCTTGCCTACGCCAATGACTATCTTGAACACGACGACGTGATTACTATGGGCAGCGGCTTTGTTCTGGCCTTCAGTGTGGGCGCGGCACTGGGTCCGATCGGGGCCTCTCTCGCCATGCGCTGGACCGGACCCAGCGGATTGTTTCTCTTCGAGATTCTCGTTGCATCCAGTCTCACGCTCTTCACGCTGTGGCGAATGCGGGTGCGCATGTGGGCTGGTATCATTAAAAAGGAGCTGTACGTCGCACTCCCCGACGCCCATGCACCCGTCATTGTGAGCGAACTCGATCCCCGCGCAAGCGTCAGCGGAAACTACGACACAGGGGCCGATACCCTGGTGACTCCAGATACACACCTTACCGACGTCAACGTCGAAACAACTTCAGCAGAGTTTTTTGAAGCCAATGGGGCGAGGACCACTGACGTGCCCGAGGGACCCTCGGTGTAACGTCGATATCAACTCAAACAGTGCCCATCGAGGACAAGGAATGGCCTACCCATAATCGCCCGCAACACGGTGACCACACCAGCCAACCCATCCCACCCCGAGGTGTGACCCACTCGGTCAAGCGCTGAAAGAGCAGACCCGAGGCGATCGCCCTCGCCCGCCATGAGAGCCACCAAGGCCTGATGTAATGCTTCACCACCCTCACCTTTCACTGCAGCTTTTAGATGGGCTTGACTGACTGATCCCGTCCCCTGAAGACCGGCCTGCACCGCATTGCCCAATTGATGTTGCCAACGTTTCGCACCACAGACTGACAGTGCGATCAACATACCAGCTAGAAAATCATCACCGGAAGGTGTCAAACCCGGGCCAAGTCCAATCAAGGTTCTCACAGACCGAGCCAAGACTCCCGATTCGCCTGTGGGATCGACAACTCCGCACAACCACTGTGTCAAATCCGCAATCGCGCCACCAGCAGCATTGCTTTCTCTGGTGGCAACGCCAATTGCTTGGGACCCGTACAGATATTGCCCCAGTCCATCCGCAGGTAGCCGAGCGTCAGGCGCCCACTTTGCCAACGCTTGCAAACCACGACTCAGTGTTGCCAACGACCAACACCGAGCCACAGCTGGAGACCAGAGCATTAGCGGTGACAAGTTGACTGCCGGACGATCACTGATCGAAAGTAACGACGGTGTAATCACAACCGGTGCACCCACTTGAAAATAGTCGAGCCAGTCATTGGAAGGGCTACTTCGCACACTGATAGTGACAGCGTTATAACCTGCGTCAACGTTGGCCACGCACACCCAGTCTCCATCGATCTCGATGTATCCACTGCGCTCGAACACTGCGGTAACGCAACCGGAGCGAGCACCGTCAATCACGTCACGAGCAAAACAGCCTATCTGAACTCCGTGACCCGGCACCCCACTCGGAGAGGCAGATAAATTCACGTTCAGTGGCATCAACTCGGGGTAACCGACCGTGGTTAATCGATGAGCGAAAGACACGTCAGCGCAAGGCGGGCCGCATCTGCATTAGTAGGGGCCATCAGGACACCCGCGCCTCTCAGGATGGAGGCCTGCGTGTCACAGTCCTGCGGATCACGCTTAGTACCCGTGACCGACGCGATCACAACAGGTCTGTCGGGCGATGTCTTACACAAAACACGGGCGATGGCGCTCGCTGGATCGACATGTGCGCCGTGGCCAATGACCACGTCCAAAAGCACCACTGCGACCGTAGGATCACCCAGGGCCCGCACTAATTCGCCCTCACGAACTGCCGGGTCGATCATCGGATGTGGGCGGCCACGTGTGTAACTGTCGTCACCCAGATCCACTAACACATGATGACTTACCGGCACCAACTGGCTGACGCCTGGAATCGGCGCATTAGATGCTACCGACACCGCCTCATCGATAAAAATAACCTGCGCCTCCGCTGCCAGAGTTCCACCACAAAAAAGACCAACTATTCGACTGCGTCCCGCCCCAGGTAACACACTCCCGTCACCCCACTCTTTCGCCACCGCGTTTATCGATGCGCCGACCGCGTGCTCGGCAGCTGCCTTCAGTGTGCGTAGCAACGTGGCGTTAGATGGCACCGATAAAGGAGCCGCACCAATAAAACAAATACTGAATGTTTTGTCACTGGCAGCCACCCCAGTCAAAATGGCCTTGGCAACAGCCGTAGAGGGGGGCTTTGAAATCAACACGACATGCCTCGTACCAGGATCAGTATTTAATAGTTTGAGGGCAGCGAGCGTACTGCTTCCTCCCACCGCATCACTCAGGTCACGACCACCCACTCCTAGTGCATGAGAAACCCCCCCGCCAAGGCGCGCAATCAGGCACGAGACTTCCTGTATTCCCGTGCCGGATGCACCGATCAACCCAATATCACCACGTGGCACCTGATTGGCAAACGCCAATGACACCCCATCAATAATCACCGTGCCACAATCCGGTCCCATTACTAACAAACCCGCTTCCGTCGCTTCGCGTTTGAGGGCGACTTCCTCTTCCAGCGGCACGTTGTCACTAAAGATTATGACGTGCAGACCGAGACGCAGTGCTTTTCTTGCCTCAGCCGCTGCAAAGTCGCCCGGCACAGAAATCAGTGCAAGATTGGTATCTGTCATCACCGAACAGGCCGAACGCAAGGTGCGGGGCTGCCATGTTTCAGCCCCGCCCCCGGTTCTCGATGGCCGTTCCAATACCCGTTCTGCCTCGGTCGCTGCGAGCTCTGCCGTTGCGGCATCTCTCGCCCGAACAGCCAGGACTAGGTCCCCTCCACCGGCCTGACGACCTAACTCGCTCAAAAGACCCGCGCTCTCAAGAATGGCCAGGTTCGATGGTGTACCGATCATCAGCGCTGCTTCTTCAATGCCCTCAAAATCCGCGAGCTCACGTGAAATACGCATCAACACGACCGAGTCAAAAAAGACACCCGTGCGAACCTGATTGACGACTACACTCATGTCACCCCCAGTCGTTTTCCCAACGCCCACAAAGCAGACTCAAAACACGCAAGCGGTGCACGAACCACACCAGCACCCACCTGCCCGACGCCAGGCTCGCGATGCGCAATCCCTGTGTTAATCATCGGGGCAATGCCGGTCTCCACTACCCGTCGGATATCAATAGCCGTCGGCACTCCCTGATAATCAAGCGCAGGAATTGTCCATTCCGGATTTTCCGCCAACGTGATCTCACGCATCGTATGGGTGATATGGGCCGCATCCGATGGCGCGCCGGCGCCCACGAAGCCTGCGACCGCTGGCGCCGCTGCCATCGCGAAACCGCCAAGCCCTATCGTCTCGACAATCGTGGAATCCCCCATATCAGGATTGGCATCGACGGCACTGAACCCGGGGAAATACAAACCATCGGGCATTTCCACCGGCGCTGTAAACCATTCGTCCCCAAGCCCACTGACTCGAATACCGAAATCCGTACCGTTGCGGCTCATGGCGGTAACGACGCTAGCACCTTTAATATCACGCACCGGGTCGGTGATCGCCTTTCCCATCGCCATGGCAATATTCAGAAAAAACTGATCGTTCGAGGCGATGAATGACAGGATTGTGGTCAAAATAGTGCGATTACCGCAGGTACTAGCCAGCGCGGCTACCAAGCTTCGTAGGAGCAAGCTAGAACAAGCAACATTGCGTTGGTGCATTTCATCACCCATGGTGAGACCGCGCGCCACTAGCGACTTCAGCTCTATGCCTTCACTCGAACGCAACGCCATGCCAAGAGCTGGGCCCAACACATCCCGCAGCCAGGCAAGACGGGTCAATACCGAAGCATCGTTTCCTCCAAATCGCATCACCTTGCCAAGGCCTTCGTTGATGGTACAAAAAGCACGATTTCCGCTTGCTTGATTTTCGACCACCATGACCGGCTGACTCGCGGTTGTCATTCCCGTCATGGGGCCGACCGCGGCAAAGTCATGGTTGGGACGAAACTGAAACGCGCCCCGAGCAGCCAACGCAGCGGCAGCATCAAGATCATTCGCCCAACCTTCAAAAACGGCAATTCCGGCCACCGCGCCACGCATGGGTCCACACATGCGCTCCCATGAGATAGGCGGACCCGCGTGTAAAATCATGCCCTCACCCAGCTCGGGTATGGCATCAGCTGCAGCCACCACATCGATCAAGACGGGTTCTGCTGCCAGCATCCGGCGCACGGCCTCCGCGTTGGCTTCGCGCAGTACCTGCCGGACGTCACTCATTAGTCGCTTAACTTGGAAAGTAACGTCGCAAGGTCTGCGTCGCCGCGCGCTGGAGGTGACCAGTCCACCTGGATAACAGCAACACCCTGCGCCGCCAATGCTTCTGCAAACCCGCTCAACCCCACATTAACGACGCGAGGCGACCCCTGAATAAGAGACACCGGCGTAGCCTTTACCTCGAGTGGCGATTGCGCTGGCGGCAATTCAGACGTCTTGCTCATGCGTCGTAGACCGCGTAGGCGGCATCAACTCCAACACCGGCAGCGGATGCGAACCCCTGTCGCCTCATCACGGCTTCGAGCGCCCCAAGGCATCGCAGTATGTTGGCTTTTCTGCAGCCGTAGCCCATCGTGCCAATGCGCCAAATCTTTCCCTGTAATGGACCAAAAGACGTGCCAATCTCGATGCCAAAATCCTCGAGTAAGTGCGCCCGTACGGAATCACCGTTACCCAGCACCTCAGGAATATAAACACCCGTCACATTATCCATTCGGTGTTCCGGGTCGCCAAACAGCTTCAGGCCCATTGACATCAATCCCGCTCGCAAGGCTTTACTGGCAGACCGGTGGCGAGCAAATCCCGCGTCAAGGCCTTCGCCAAGCACCACTCGGGCGCAGGCATGCGCCGCGTAAAGCATCGACGTCGACTCGGTGTGGTGATTCAACCGCAACGGACTCCAGTAATCCATCAACATGCCAAGATCAAAATAATTGGATTGCACAATAGCGCCATCGGCATTGACCGTGTCCTGGGCACGAATTCCCGCCTCGACATGCTTGCGTGCATTAATTATTTCGGCAACACGATCGTTGATGGTGATGGGTGAGCAACCCGGTGGTCCCGAAAGACACTTCTGTAAACCCGCGGTGACTGCATCCAAACACCAGGCATCAACCTCGACCGGCATGCCGCCCAAAGTCGCTGTGGCATCGACGTACAACAACGCGCCTGCCTCACGACAGATCGGACCAATGTCTGCCAACGGCTGGGCCATGGTGGTGGATGTGTCGCCGTGAACCAGCGCCACGATGCGAGGTTTATGCCGACGTATCGCGTCTGCTACTTGATCTGCCTCAAAGGTACTGCCCCATTCCGTCTCAATATTAATCACTTGAGCATGGCAACGACCGGCGATCTCGGTGAGCAGATGACCAAATCGACCAAAGATAGGGACCAGCACACGGTCACCTGGGGAAATCATTGAACTCAAACACGCTTCAATTCCAGCCCGCGCAGTCCCATTTACCAATAAAGTCCACTGGTTGTCCGTACGATAAATCCGGCGGTAAAGCGTCATCACTTGATTCATATAGCCAGTAAACTGTGGATCAAACTGGCCCAGCATCGGTAACGACAGGGCACGCAGGACAGCCGGGTAAACATCCACCGGCCCAGGTCCCATCAGTAGGCGGGGCTCAGGCTCGAGCGCTTCAAATAGATCATTCGCCTTACCGGCTACGACGTCATTCATAATCAACCACTTGCTCCTTTACAGTGCTTCATCAGGCACCACATGGGTGCCAGTTTCTCCGGCGAGGGCTGGAACCGCCTCTTCCAGGCCAGTAATAATCGCACGCGCTCCACCCTTCTCAACAAAGCGCAATGCCGCCTCAACTTTTGGCCCCATGCTGCCTGCTGGGAAATGACCCTCATCCTGTAACCGCCGGAGTGCGGTGACACCAATTCGACCGATCTTTTCTTCGTCATCGCGGCCGAAATTAATCGATACCCCGGATACGCCGGTCAGAATCACTAGCTGCGGAATACCTAACACCCTCGCCATGTGTGCGGAAGTTAAATCCTTATCGATTACACCTTCAATGCCGTGGCGAACACCCAGGTTATCTCGCACGACCGGCACACCACCACCCCCCCCAGCAATTACAATTGTGCCGCGACGCGCAAGCGCATCAATCAAGGAAATATCACAAACATGGCGCGGCTCAGGTGATGCCACCACCTGCCGCCAACCACGGCCGGCATCTTCTTTCATTTCCCAGCCAAATTCTGCGACCAGATCGGATGCTTCTGACTCATTATAAAAGTACCCCACCGGCTTTGAGGGGTGTGTGAACGCTGGATCGGCCGGATCCACTTCAACCTGCGTCACCAGCCCCACAGCATGTCGCGGGTTGCCCACCCGGCGCAGTGCATTCTCAAATGCCTGCGTCAAAATATAAGCTGTCACACCCTGCGTATTCGCAACACAGATATCCAACGACATGGGGGCAACGCGGTGTCGGGCCAACACCTGACGCATCATGGTCTTACCTACACCCGGGCCATTGCCATGTGTAATGACTAATTCATTGTCCTGCTGCAACAATGGCAGAAGGTGCGAAGCAGTCTCAGCCGCAACCTGCATCTGTTCTTCTGAAGTCCCGCGAATACCCTCTGGGTGGATGGCATTGCCACCTACCGCAATCAATAACCGATCGCGTGACGCGTTGCGTGGATCGTCACAATTCATCTAATGCAATGCCTCAAAAGACGATAGCGGTGTACAACCGGCGGCGAGGCTGAGCGACAACAGTACAGCCGCTTTCTGTGGGTTAAGGTAACGTGACGCTACCACCCGATCGCTTTCTACAAGCGTCATCGTCTCCGGCAATACCGTTACCTTGGGCACCCTTGAGGAAATCACGATACTGGTACCGGAGCTCGCCCTTTCTCGCAACGCATCTGCCATCGTATCGGGCACAGTGCCACCGCCAAACCCTGCCACCACCAAGCCGGCATCTCGCCCCTGCGGCCACCATTGGTTATGCAACTGAGCACAACCGGCTGTACAGAATTGAATGCCGATCAATGGCAGCGGCCGCCCATCATTGATAAGGTCAGAAAAGCGACCCGCCAACGGACTCGGATCTGGCCCCTGATGGAAAAAGACCTGATCACCACTGACGTAACCAACCGACCCGCCGGGATAAGCGTGAAATCCATTCAGTGCGGTCGCGCTGATCTTCACAGCACGCCAACCCGACAAGATGTCGGCTGCCATTACGACCATCACGCCACGACCGGCAGCAGCGGGATCAGCGCAAACACTCACGGCTTGATACAGATTAGCTGGCCCATCAGCAGATAAAGCAGTGGCTGGGCGCATGCTACCCACCAAAATAACGGGCTTGCTCCATCGACCAACCAGATCAAGGAACCAAGCAGCCTCTTCCAGCGTATCGGTACCGTGCGTGACCACAACACCGTCACACGTTGCATCTGCGAGTCGTCGATCAATCAACGCGGCCAGCGAGCGCCAATGACTGAAGCCCATCTCCTTCGAATCCAACGCAAAAAGCGTCTCGGTCGAGATCTCCGCTAACTCGCTAAGACCGGGCACTGCGAGCACCAACTCATCAGCAGAGACTTGTGCCGATGCGTAGGCCACCTCGGTGGGTGAATCGCCGCGACCCGCAATGGTACCGCCGGTAGCAATAATTCGAATATGTGCCTGCCGAGCCAAACCGGATACCTGCTCCTTATCAGTTAACCGAGACCGATGATGTTCGCTATCAGCGACATTCTGAGTGGCACTGAAAATCCAATCTGCTTGAAATACAACTGGTAGGGACTCGCATCAATGGAAAAATCGAATTCGCCTTCATTGCGAGGCAATGAATGCATTACGCCAACGGTCTTGCCACTACGGCTTTCAATTCTTTGCATTCCCTCAAGGGTGAAATAATACTCCTGCATCTTTTTCATAAAATCGTCTCGCCCGGGATCGCCTTTTTTCACTGAGCAACCCGGCAGATAAAGAAGATCGATCTTTTCATCTGCGATCAGGTCTTCCTGCTGACTGATAGTGAGATCACTGTGCTCAGTATAGTTCGCACCCATTGCATCGAGTTTTCCCCGAATAACATCCGGCGTACGTAATCCTGTCGTGCCAGAGTAGTGCAGCGTCGCTCCCATACGAGCCAGGCCTAGTGCGAACGACTGTCCTGACCGGGCGCGCGACAGGTCGGGGGTCGCAATCATGACCGTCATCGATGAGAAATCACCCCCCAACCAACGCCACGCGGTATACATATCTAGCAAACCCTGCGTTGGGTGGGTCACATCCCCATAGCCACCACTGATGATCGGTACTGTATCTTTCCCCAACAACTTGATGTCAGCCAATACTCGTTCATCGTCAGGATGGCGAAGCACTAATACGTCCGCATATTGTGATATCACTCGAATCGAATCGTACAACGACTCGTTCTTGGCCGCTGACGAACTGATCAGAGGGTTGGACTCCGTCAATACATTGCCGCCCAGACGAAACATAGCCGTCTCATGACTGAAACGCGTTCGTGTGCTGGGCTGAAAAAACAAGGCACAAAGAATACGATTTCTCAATAAATCGATGCCACTTCGCCAGTAGGGTTCAAGCATTTCCGCCGTGACAAACAGATTCAGAAGCTCACTTTCTGAGAGATCGTCGATAAAGGTTAAATGGCGACCCTGAATATCTGTACGTTGTATCTGCGAACGGATATCCTTGGGCCCAAAATCAGCGGTTAGTGCCATAGTGGTCTGGTCCTTGAAATCAAGTCTATTGTGGATCATTACCGAACGAACGTAAGTGACCGATTACGAATTCGCGTAGCGAGCGCACTGTAGGCGAATTGGCCGCGAAAGAACAACCCCAAATGGATTGTTTTAGGGGTGAAGGAGGATGCTTGATCTATACCCATGACCCAACCGCAGATCCACTTGAGATTCCGGAAATATCAGTCAACGACTACGCACTTCGCCACGCCAAGCGTCTGGGCGACAAGGCAGCTTTGATTGACGGTCCCAGTGGAAACACCCTGTCGTATGCAGACCTGCATATCCAGGTTGGACAAGCGGCAACGGGACTTGCGGCTCGAGGTTTCAGCAAAGGCGATGTGCTCGCGATTTACTGCCCAAACGTGCCTGAATACGCCGTGGTATTCAACGCGGTAGCTCAACTAGGCGGCATCAACACAACCATCAATCCACTCTACACCGTTCGCGAACTGCTTAACCAGTTGAACGATGCCGGTGCGCGCTTTCTCGTCACGACCCCGCTCTTTCTCGATAAAGCGCTGGAGGCCGTTATCGGATCATCAGTAGAGGAAATCTTTGTGTTCGGTGAAGCAACCGGCGCTACTCCCTTTTCCGATCTGCTTAGCATGGGTGACTCACCGCCCCATGTCACAATTAATCCAAGAGACGATCTTGTCGTTCTACCCTATTCAAGCGGAACAACAGGCTTGCCCAAGGGCGTCATGCTGACCCACCATAACCTCGTCGCTAACCTGTGTCAGTTTCACGGCTTTGAATCGCAACCGCGCCTAGAAGAAAACGACATTGTTCTTGCCGTCCTGCCGTTCTTTCATATTTATGGCATGGTCGTGGTAATGAAACTGGCCCTCGCACACGGTGCCACAGTGGTGACCATGCCGCGCTTTGATATGGCCGATTTTCTCTCTTTAATACAACGTTACCGCATTACAACCCTACCTATGGTCCCGCCGATGGTGCTCGGCCTTGCTAAATCACCATTGGTTGATCAATACGATCTATCCAGTCTGCGCACCCTATTCTGTGGCGCGGCACCGCTTGGTGCCGAACTTTCTATCGAAGCCGGAAATCGCGTGGGCTGCCCCGTTGTACAGGGGTATGGCATGACCGAAGCGAGTCCAGTCACACATCTTTCCCCCAAGAACGCCAAGAACGGAAAGCCTGGATCGATCGGAAAAGTAATCCCCATGACGGAAGTCCGCATTGTCGACGTCGACAGTGGTGCTGATCAGGGGCCAAATGCTGAGGGAGAACTATGGATTCGCGGCCCACAAATTATGCGCGGGTACCTCAACCAAGCGAAGGCAACCGCTGACAGCATCGATGAAGCCGGGTGGTACCGCACAGGTGACATCGGTTATGCCGACGAAGAGGGTTTCTTCTATATTGTTGATCGAGTGAAAGAACTCATCAAGTACAAGGGCCTCCAGGTCAGCCCGGCTGAGCTGGAGGCATTGCTACTGACACACCCAGATATCATGGATGTAGCCGTGATCCCAATGCCCGATGAAGAAGCCGGTGAACTTCCGAAGGCCTATGTTGTAACCCGAACAGGTGATTTGGACAACGAGCCACTTGCGGCCCAAATCATGGCCTTCATGGCAGAACTGGTTTCACCGCACAAACGTATTCGGGTCATTGAATTCTGTAGCGAGATACCAAAATCGGCATCGGGAAAGATTCTAAGACGCGTGCTGGTCGAACAGACTCGGAGCGGGACTTAGGTCTTGATCAACGAACCCGTAAAATGTTCATCTTCCCGGTACCGGTGATCCGCCGTTAACGGGTTATCACTATCTCATTGGAGAACCCTCATGGCTTTTCAACCCATTCATTCCGCTTCCGAACGCCCGCTACCTTTGGATACCGAGACCGCTGAACCGGCACACTTGCGCAGGGCTTTTCGCACGGGTGGGTTCACGGGCACCACTGCCAATATGGCGAACGGCTTTACCCAAGGCAACGTCGCAATACTCCCAAGCCGCTATGCACTCGATTTTGCGCGATTTTGCCAACGCAATCCGCGACCTTGCCCTCTGGTCGGTATCTCCGACACTGGAAACCCAAATATTCAACCTCTCGGAGCCGATCTTGATATTCGAACAGACCTGCCCAGTTACAACGTGTACCGTGAGGGTCAGTTTGAGCAATCGACCCCCGATATCATCGACCTCTGGACTGAGGACTCAGTGGCGTTTGTCCTGGGTTGTTCTTTCTCCTTTGAAGAAGCACTGCTGAAGGCCAACATTCCGTTGCGACATATCGAACTAGACCGAACAGCACCGATGTACCGAACCGCTATTAAAACCTCACCTGCCGGACCATTCTCCGGTGGCATGGTCGTTTCAATGCGCCCGATGTCCCCGGCACAAGCCATTCGTGCATCGGCAATCACCGCTCGGTTTCCACATACCCACGGCATGCCAGTGCATGTGGGCGACCCATCGGACATTGGAATCAGCGATCTCACACGACCCGACTGGGGTGATGCGAGCGAAATCCGGAAAGGAGAGGTACCCGTCTTCTGGGCTTGTGGCGTGACACCACAAAACGCCATTCAACATGCATCGATACCTTTGGTCATCACGCACACACCGGGGTCGATGTTAATCACTGATGTGCCAAGCGAGGTCTGTTGAACATTGACAATTGATCAGTGGCTACCCCTTAACTGGATTTGAAATCGCCTTTCGGGATCTCCGTGGCAGACACATGACCACCACCCTCGTTGATCTCGGCAATGATTTTTGGATCCCAAAATATCTCTGGACCCCTCTGATCCGTACTAATCACCATCAGAAAAGCTGCCGCGTTGGACACGTTGGTCGCCGAATGCATGACATTGAGCGGCACGTTCAGAATATCCCATGGCCCCAGTGTGACCAATGATTCGCCCTCGTCACCCATCCCGACCTCCCACATGCCAGTCATTGGAATAAATATCTCCGCTGTGTTGTGCTTGTGAAGGCCGATCCCCTTACCGGGGTCACACTGAACATAGACCATGTTGAAGGCTTCAACACTATTCAAGGATTTCGAATCGCTAGTCGCTTCACTCGGTCTGCCAATGACAGAAAAGCGCCGCCTATCGAACCGCGCCAATGCCATGTCAATAGGCCGAAAACCAGACTGGTGCTGATCAATCCCCTTAAACCGAATCAGATGCTGTGTAAGGTCTTTCTCGAGATTCGTCGCCATACCGATCACCTTTGATTCTCTAGTTGTTACCGTAGCCCACAGACAAGATCTCGTAACGCTGGATACCACCCGGCGCATCAACCTCAATTTCATTGCCTTCCATCTTGCCCAACAAGGCGAGAGCCAGGGGCGAACTGTGCGATATCAGTCCTTGGTCGATGTCCCCCTCTAGTTCACCGACAATCTGGTAACTGACTTCCCGGTCACCAGCTTCCTCCCACAATCTCACACGCGCACTGAAAACCACTTTTCCCCCGGGATCGAGTTTGGCCGAATCGATCACCTCTGCCCGACTTAACTTGTCCTCAAGCTCCCCGATACGCCCTTCTATAAAACCCTGCTGCTCTCGGGCGGCGTGATACTCCGCATTCTCCGACAGATCCCCGTGCGCCCGAGCTTCGGCGATAGCCTCAATCACTCGTGGGCGTTTTTCATGCTTAAGGTGCTCAAGTTCCTGCCACAATCGCTCGGAACCCGCAGTAGTTAGTAATACGCGATCCATGATCCGTCTCCCCTTTACAAAGTAACTGTAACGGCTACCACTGCAATTGGCCAATGCTCAGACCACAATTAAAGCAACCCCATCATTTGACCCGTGAATTCCCTCATCAAGTGCGCAATCCGAGCAGCGTTCTACTTAATTTAGCCCCAAAAGATCCTGCACGTCATAAAGCCCCGGAGGCTGCTCGATGATCCAGTTAGCAGCCCGTACAGCGCCGGCGGCAAAAGTCATCCGGCTAGTGGCACGGTGGGTGATTTCAATGCGTTCGCCAGGTCCTGCAAACATGACCGTGTGTTCGCCAACGATGTCCGATGCACGGATCGTGGAGAAACCAATGGTCTTGGGTCCGCGCGCACCCGTGAGTCCGTGCCGCGCAAACACGCCATGCGTGTCAAGGTCTCGACCGAGTGCCTCAGCCACTACCTCACCCATCCGCAGCGCGGTTCCAGAAGGCGCGTCGACTTTGTGACGGTGATGGGCTTCGATGATCTCAACATCCACACTGTCACCCAAAGCCTGTGCCGCAACCTGTAATAACTTAAGGGTCAAGTTAATACCCGCACTCATATTGGGAGCTTGCAAAATCGCAATGTCCTTTGACGCAGCCTTTAGCATTACTTGCTGTTCCTCTGCCAACCCTGTAGTACCAATCACCATGCAACGCCGGTGCTGTCGACAGAACTGGAGGTGGCTAAGCGTTGCCAAGGGCGTTGTAAACTCAATCAGAACATCAAACATTGGGCCATCGATGGAATCTGTTACCAAAACATTGAGCGGGGTCAATCCGGCCACCGCTCCCGCATCCATGCCGATTTGATCACAAGCCGGTTGTTCGAACGCGTGCACTAATTCACTATTGCCATCAGTGTCTATTGCCTCAATCAACGTCCGACCCATACGACCGGATGCTCCCGACACAGCAATACGCGTCATCACGACACCACCGACCGATACCGGAAGTACCGTTGAGAGCTTGCTCTTCGTACGTTAAAGGAGATCACGAACACCATTACGTTCCTCTTCCAACTCCGCCTGCGTCGCATCCATTCGAACCCGACTGAAATGACTGATCTCAAGTCCTTTAACAATCTGGTATTCCCCATTCGAACAAGTCACCGGGAAAGAATAATAAATCCCTTCGCCAATCCCATAACTTCCGTCGCTAATGACCCCCATACTTGTCCAGTCATCGACTGGTGTTCCCAACACCCATGTTCGAACATGAGCAATAGCCGCCGCAGCGGCTGACGCCGCACTTGAAGCGCCACGAGCCTGAATGATGGCTGCGCCGCGTTGCTGCACGATGGGAATAAATTCCTCTGCCAACCACGCTTCATCAACCAAGTCGGCGGCGGGCTTGCCCTCTACCGTAGCATGAGAAAGGTCAGGATATTGAGTCGCTGAGTGATTGCCCCAAATCGTCATTCGTTGTACCGCATTCGTCGACACGCCCAGATATTCAGCCAGTTGCGCCACTGCCCGGTGGTGATCCAGACGCATCATGGCGCTGAACTGGCGCGAGGGAATATCGGGTGCGTTCGCAGAGGCAATCAGCGCATTCGTGTTGGCGGGATTGCCAACAACCAGTATCCGAACAGCACGACTCGCATGATCGTTGAGCGCCTTGCCCTGTGCCGAGAAAATCTTCGCGTTTTCAAGCAACAGATCTTTGCGTTCCATTCCCGGCCCACGTGGCCGAGCGCCCACCAGCAGCGCATAATCGACATCGGCGAACGCCTCGTTTGGATCGCTACTGCGAACAATGTCTGTAAGAAGCGGAAACGCGCAGTCAGCCAACTCCATAAAAACACCCTCAAGCGCCTCCATCGCCGGCGGAATTTCAAGCAATTGGAGAATGACCGGTTGATCAGGCCCTAGCATGTCACCGGCCGCTATCCGAAATAATAACGCGTAACTGATCTGTCCCGCTGCGCCCGTGACAGCAACTCTGACTGGTGACTTCATCTTATAGCTTCCCTCTCATCATTTTTTATTGTCTCAATGGCACATCAACACAGGCATGGATGCTGTTGAAATAATTTCCTTGGTGGCTCCGCCAAACACCCACTGACGAAAACGACTTTGAGTAAACGCACTCTTGACCAACAGATCGGCGTCAAAATCCTCCGCATAGTCAAGCAGCGCACCCCCAACCGTCGCGTCACCCCGCTCAATGGTTTCAGCTCGTGCGTTGATGTTACGCGCGCACATGTGCGCTGCTAGCTGTTTACCCGAAGGACCTGGAACAGTGGCTCTCGCAACAGTAACGACTACCACCTCGCTGCTGTTTAGCAACAGTGCCTCACTCATGACCACAGACCGCGCAGCTTCAACACTTCCATTCCAGGCAACCACTACCCGATCACCCACTACGCTTGGCACCTCATCACCAACCAGCAATATCGGGCGACCACTTTCAAAAAGTAGGGCCTCAATCGTCGATTTCCATTCAACAGCGATTTCATCGTCCGGACGGGCAACAATACTCAGATCAAAAAGTCGGGCATACTCGGCGACACCGCCGGTACCGGTACCCACCATCTCAGTCCACCCGGCGCGCAGGCCGACGGTTGCGTCCTCGAGATCAGCTTCTGGGATATCTACCTCACCGATCAGTTGAAAAAAAACATCGCGCGCTTCTTCGCTCTGTCGACGCCCCTCCTCCTCAAACTCCGCTAGATAGTCTCCGGGCAAAGTAATGCCTTCACCTGCGATCACCGGCAACAACTGACGACAAAATGCGCCTTCTATATAGCCCTCAAACTGCTGACCGAGTGTTCTCGCGGCATTGATAGCAACTGCAGTTGGCAATACATTATTGAACGGCAACAGAATTGACTTAAGCTTTGTCATCACGACCTCCTGCCTACAATAAGAGTGTAATAGATCTTACTTTCACGCCTCATTCTAGCAACTCTCGTCCAATAAGACGCCATCACAAAAACGCTTGAATTCACTGCCAATAAATCGTCCTCGCCACCCACTTAGTAAGGCAACACTGTCCTGACCGGATGCCAGCGCTGCCAGTTGTTCCCGTCGTGCAACCGCACTGGTTGCGATGCCCTCATCGGCACATCGCGACTTTAATTGGGCCCACAACCCATCGGCCAACTTCTTCGTCTTCGGTGTCGGCCGCACTTCGACAAGCAATGGTTCAATTTTGTTTTTATTTCGACGCCCGTCATCAATGACACCCATCAGGATGCCGCCCCAACGCTCTCTATTTTTAGAAGAGAAACTCTCGATCGAACCCAATGCGTTAGCATTACCAGGCATTTCACGCGCGATGTCTAATACCGCGTTATCGGGCAAAACCCAGCCGCGTGGAAGATCGCTCTCTTGGGCCGTGCGCTCACGCCAGCGAGCGAGCGCCAAAACCACACTCTGCTGCTCATGCGTAAGTCGACGGGAACGGGCATGGGTTCGCATCACAGCAGTGTCTGCGGCCTCGCCCAACAAATCGCGTTCGACCAGAGCAGCGCAGTCCTCGATAACCCACTCCAGTCTTTGTCGATTATCAAGTTCCTCGACAAATTGTTCATAAAACGAGCCTAGATAACGAGCGTCATCGAGCGCATAACTAATCTGCGCATCGCTTAGGGGCCGCTGAGTCCAGTCGCTTCGCGTTTGCTGCTTGGCTAGGTCCACGCCACAAAGTGTCTTCGCCAGGTAGGCATAACCCACCTGTTCGCCGTGACCTAACAAGGCCGCCGCTATCTGGGTATCGAAAACTCGTTGGGGCGACACCTGTAATGCATATTGAAGCACCTCGAGATCCTGGCGTGCCGCGTGCAATATCGTGATCGGCGAGGCCTTATTGATTAACTGCGCTAACGGATCCAGATCGAGCCCTTGCAACGGATCGACACACACAGTCCGTTCCAGCGTTGACAACTGAAGCAAGCACAAGCGTGGGTAATAGGTTCGCACTCGTTCAAATTCCGTATCAAGACCCAACCACGGCGCCCGCATCGCGCTCTGACAAAATCTAGCGAGCTCATCCTGACACTGAATTAAATCGATCATGTTGAGGTCAATAAACGATCAAAAGGGAATAATGTAATTAACACAAAACGCAACAGCACCTAAACCCGCATCAATTTAGCCACTGTCCTAAACGATGCTTGTTTTCCGAAAATAGCCAGAACACCGATGATATCATCACCACCTAGACACCATCCGGCCCCAAACACCACAGCCTGTATTGGAATTTTCATGTCTATCACACCCACGCTTAGATTCTTTACTGACCTTTGTCTTTTCCGGCAACGTACTGAGAATGTACCGACCTCAAATAACTTACTTCTAGGCACCGCGGTCACGCTTGTACTGTTTTGTGTCCTCAGCGACAGCCATCTGTACAACAGTAGTTACTCTTTGCCGGAAAAAGCATTCGCATACTCCCTGTGGGCTATGCTTCTCGGTACCGTTGTGCTGGTCATTCTAAAAAGCAATGGCGTCGCTGAACGCTGGCGACAAACCGCAACAGCAATTTTCGGGACACTGGCACTAACCAAACTCATCCGTTGGCCATTGGCCTCAGGAGTCAGGCAGGACAAACAATACATTGAGGAAATGGCGCGTGAACTCGTAGAGGCCATCAATGCGGGCATAGTCGATTATCCTACCCCAGTAATCCAGCTCTCCATAGCCTACTATATGACGTGGGCAATCGTTATTTGGGCTCTATGCATTCAGTCTTCTATCCTCCGACATGCGATCGAGGTGCCGCTTTGGATCGCTTTCACCATTGTCATCGGCTACTCAGTGGTAGTGTTCCCGGTGTGGATAGTGATCTTGAACATTCTGATGTAACGCAACCAAGACATAGCAGTTTCCTGACCCGTGCATCTACACATCCTTGGCGCTAGCGGAACCTTCATGGGCGGTATAGCCCTGATCGCCCGAGAACTCGGTCACAAGGTCACGGGCGTCGATGCGGGCGCCTATCCCCCAATGAGTACCCTACTTAGCGAACACGGTGTCAATCTGACCGAAGGCTACACCGGAGAACTGCCCGCCCCCGCGCCGGACTGTATATTGATCGGCAACGCTCTATCGCGCGGCAACCCAACCGTTGAGGCCACCATGACCACCGGCCTCGACTACCAATCAGGCCCGGCATGGTTGTCCAGAGAAGTCCTTAGCACTCGCACCGTGATTGCCGTTGCCGGCACGCACGGGAAAAGCACCACCAGCGCCATGCTGGCCCACCTGCTCGACCGGTGCGGGCAACAACCGGGGTTCCTGATCGGCGCAGTACCCAGCACTTTTTCAACCTCTGCCCGCTGCGGCCGCGGCAAACATTTTGTTATTGAGGCAGATGAATATGACAGCGCCTTCTTCGACAAGCGGCCCAAGTTTGTCCACTACCACCCACACGTTGCCATACTCAACAATCTTGAGTTCGACCACGGCGACATTTACTCGTCGATAGAAGACATCATCAGACAATTTCATTATCTCGTTCGAACGGTGTCGGCGAATGGCACCCTGATTGTCAACCAGGCCGATACAAATCTTGCCCGTGCAATCGAAATGGGATGTTGGAGTCGACTTGAGTGGTTTGATGCTCGTCCTGACGCTGACGCGCTGTGGACCGTATGCCCGCAGTCCCGCGATTGCTCAGAATTTTCAGTCCGTTACCGGGGGAACACTGTAGGTCAGATCGTTTGGCCATTGTTCGGTCAACACAATATGGCAAACGCACTCGCCGCCATTGCCGCTGCCAACGCTGTTGGCGTCAAACCCGCTGATGCCTGCACCGCCTTGTCGTCCTTCATACCACCGAAGCGACGACTACAGCACCTTGGAGACCACAATGGACTGCGAGTCTATGACGATTTTGCACACCACCCCACCGCCATCACGGCAACACTTGATGCATTACGGCAAAAACATCCCCAACAATGCCTGATGGTGGTACTCGAGGCGCGCTCAAACACGATGAAACTAGGACACCACCTGGGTCAATTGGGGCAGGCCCTCAGCGCTGCCGATCGCGTCATCATTTGGCGGCGACCTGACCTGACCTGGGATCCGGCTCAACTTGCCATTCCCAATGGCAGTACTACACTAGAGGTCTGTAACTCAGTGGAAGACATACTAGGACTGCTGAACACAACAACCCATCCGGGGGATCAAATTGTGCTAATGAGTAACGGAGATTTTGACGGGCTTGCCGACCGACTGATTAACCAATTGAGCACGCCTAATTAATCTCGACATTTTTCGACAGGAGATATTTGTCATGAAGCGAATCTTGTTCACATGCCTGACCTTCTGCTGGCTCTCACTACCTGCCTCTGCGCAGGAAGTAGCAGAAGGCGTTAACTTCGTTCGCCTCGCCGAACCGCAATCGGTTCAAACAGGCCCAAAAATCGAAGTATTAGAACTGTTCTGGTACAAATGCCCCCACTGCTACAAACTCGAACCCTATCTTAAGCGTTGGCTCAAGAACAAGCCGGATAATGTTGAGTATGTCCGCATGCCAGCTATCCTCAACAACAGTTGGGCTTTCGATGCACACGCGTTTTACACTATGGAAGCGCTTGGTCTAACCAAACTGCTTCACGACGCGTACTTCAATGCCATCCACGAGGAACGTAAGCGCATCTTTACACCAGAACACTTTGCTGACTGGGCGGCCACCCATGGCGCTGATCGCCAGGCAGTGCTTGAGACATTCACATCTTTTGGCGTCAGCACAAAGGTAACCTACGCCAGCGACATGACGCGACGCTACCAAACCAACGGCGTCCCCACCATCATCGTGGATGGCACCTATCAAACAAAAGTGTCAATGGCTGGCGGCCCTAATGAATTGATCGACCTGATCAATCACCTTGCCGCCAAAGCGCAAGAAGAACGCTAGTCATCACCAGTCGTGTGCATGTATGCGGGTCGGTCATTGATCCGACCTTCTGCCCCATTGCCGCCTTACCAACCCTACTGGCGTTCCAACAACGCAATGTGGTGTGCATGAAGTAGCGGCAAGACCGGTCGATCTTCAACGACCCGCATGCCATGCCGAGCAAACAATTGGTGGAATTCGCTAAGTGGGATCATTGGCAGAGAACGAGCATGCCCCTTACGCCGCCATATGCGCTTTTGCCACGCGTGAATAGACGCAGTCGCGTAATACGACACGATCAAATAGCGGGATGTAACACGGGCCAACTCTGCCGCCACGTGATTACGCTGTTCAGCGCTTCGAATATGATGAAAAAATCGAAAGTTGAACACCAGATCAAACTCACCTCGCGTAAACGGTAACACTCGGTAAAGGTCAACTTCCGTTGTTTCGATTGCCACGCCATCGTGATGCTGTTCCGCCCGCCGCAGCGCCTGTAGGGTCTCGCCCCATAAATCACCACAAACCAGCCTTTCCGAGGCGAACTCTCTTAACTGAGCGGTGAACCGCCCGACCCCGCTTGGCGCATCCAGCACGCCACCAATCTGTGGTCCGAGGCGCTTTAGAAACTGACCTACTATTCTTCTCTCCCGCCGGTCGATAATTGCCTGAGACCCTCTATAACGCCGTCGCAGATAACTTGCTTGATCCTGTTCCCGACTCATTACTTCATGCCTCGAGATTGCGAATTTTTCCTAATTGATAACTCACTTTGAACCACCAACGTAGGTAGGATCCTGCCTGACGCGCCGCATGCAGTTGTTGACTATGATCCAACGCTCGACGCAACATGCTCGTATCGACCGCAACGCCCGTGGCATCAGCATACGACTTGAGCAACGTCCCATAATCAGAACGAGAAATACCTAGCCGAACCAAATCGTGGATTCGTTTGTATTGGTTCATGCGATGAGTGCGACGCATTCGGTTGATGTCTACTATACAAAAATCATAGGTTGAATCAGCGCTTACTCTAACCAATAAGTTACTGCTGTTGAGGTCACGATGCCACCAGCGTGATTCGTGCAACTGACCGACAAATTGACCAACCGCTATAAGCAATTTCTGCATACCGCGTTCACTGGCGATCTGATTTGAGTAGCAGCTGGTAAAGGTTTGCGCATTCGCAAAATCTTCGAATGCCAACCATTCTGGCTGGCGCCGCCACCAAGGCGCATTCAATGCCAAGACAGGCCGGGGGGTCGTGATGCCACACTGAATAAGAAACCATGCATTGCGCCATGCATTGGTCGCCTTGTTTCGACCCAGCAACCGGGCAACGCGCTGACTCAGACTAACATTTGGATAAGACTTAAACCAAATCCCGTGTGATTCATAAACTTTGGAGAAGAGACAACGCCGGCTCCGTTCGCGCAGCTTAAATCGACGCGGAGAAAGCGATTGAATAATCAATTGACGCCACTCCTGCCTAGCATCTGACGTGAGAATTCCCTCCCACTTTCGATCGATGACACCCTCCCAGGGCGGCATCTCAATTACTCGGTATTGCTCAGCAAACGACACCGGCAAATCCAGCCCTCGTCGCCTCATTCCGCCAACAGCCTAGCCATTCCACATTTGCTTATACAGGCTGAGGACTTCACCTTTGCGTACCATCTCAGCCAAAATCCCCTATGCCCTCGGACCGCAAGTCGTTCATTGTTTTCTCGATTCCCCGGCGCAATATGTCAACCATCTCGTCGATTTCAGGCCGTTTGATGATCAAAGGCGGTGACAGAACACACATATTGATCAAGGGGCGAATAATAAGGCCCATCGACTGACAGTGGGCATCTATACGTTTGCCCACAGCGTGATCTATTTGAAGTGTTTGCCGGCTTCCCTTGCTCACCACACATTCAACACATGCCATAAGCCCAACGCCACGCACATCGCCAACAATCGGTAGATCATTTAACGTTTTGAGTTGATCTTGAAGATAAGGGCCGACTTCCCGTGCGTGTTCCAGCAAGTTATCGCTCTCGATCACATCCAGATTGGCCAACGCCGCCGCGCAAGCCACCGGGTGGCCCGAATAAGTAAACCCATTGGCAAAAACCGCCGCCCGATCTGCATCACCTCCGATCTCTCTAATTAGCCGATCTGAAATCAGAACAGCGCCCAACGGCTGATATCCCGAGGTAATTCCCTTGGCAGTAGTAATAATGTCAGGCACGACACCGAACACATCTTCCGACGCAAACCAATGACCAAGACGCCCAAAACCTGTGACCACTTCATCTGATATGTAAAGCACATCGTAACGCCGGCATATCGACAGGCAAGCCGCGTGATAACCATCAGGTGGCACAATCACACCACCAGAGGCGAGCACAGGTTCAGCAATAAACGCAGCAACTCGATCGGCTCCGATCTCGAGAATCTTATCCTCTAACTCAGCGAGCAACTGCGCCAGGAATGCCTCTTCACTGAGGCCGACCTCTCGACGATAAGGATTGGGGGAGGCCAGGTAATGAATCGTGCGGGTTTCGAAATCAAACCAACTGCGATCTCGCGGTTTCCCCGACACTGACGCTGCAAGGTAAGTGCTCCCATGGTAGGCATCGTGCCGCGAGAGGATATGTTTTTTTTCTGGCCGGCCTCGCACATTGTTGTAGAACGCGACAAACCGAAGCGCAGAGTCGACCGCGGTAGATCCGCCGGTGGTATAGAACACATGATTTAAATCGCCTGGCGACAAATGACTTAAACGATCTGCAAGTCGCGCTGCGGGTTCTGTTGGATGACTCCACGGACTGGTATAACTTAGCCG
The DNA here is from genome assembly GCA_905612355.1 of uncultured Gammaproteobacteria bacterium. Classification (GTDB taxonomy): domain Bacteria; phylum Pseudomonadota; class Gammaproteobacteria; order Arenicellales; family UBA868; genus UBA11791. Next base: position 22,739 of record CAJQRU010000060.1, on the reverse strand, counting down.
TGAGAGTTGCTGCACGATCGCGTCGATAATTTCCCGTCGTCCGTGGCCGACATTCACACACCACATCCCAGCTGGCGCATCGAGTAAACGATTGCCCTCACTGTCTTGCACATAAAGGCCTGACGCATGGCCAACCACCATGCGGTTCTCGTGCGGCAGATCAAAACTTTCCCACGGATGAACCACCTGTTGATCCATGCGCAGAATTTCATCGGTCGATACACTCAAAGGATCGTCTCGCTCCATGGTTCCCGCTCCTGTGTCATTCGTTAGGGTAGTCACTATCCCCGCGCCATTCGCGATACCCAAAAAACTCAGATCACCGCATACTCTCGCCGAAACGGCACGTCATCTCTATCTATATCAAGGTCAAGTTCGCGCGCATACCGATGACCGTGATATACCGATGCCGCAATGGTCGATGGTGCACAACAGTCTCCAATTCGTTCGAGCGTAAATGGCAGTTCTTCCCGTCTCTCTTCTTCGATACCCGCCATCTCAAAATACAGTGTGTTAACAGGATCTCGTGCGGTCACCAGCACCAGAGACACTGCATCGATCGACTGCACTTCAGCCGTAAGGTTTGATACAGCAACAACCCGATCTGGAAACACGCCGGTCAACTTGTGATTGACCTCAAGATGAACACCCAGCCGCCGGAGCAGTGCCTCAATACGTGGTTGTTCCATTGTGTAACGAGTCCAGTGGGACACTTCCGGTCCTGGCGTTACGAGCGTGACAGATAGTCCCGCCTGCGCCAACATCTGTGCAATGATTCCCCCCAGGTAGTAATGATCGTCATCATAGATCACCACGGGCCCTGCTACTGGCAGATTGCCCTCCACAATGTCATCCGGTGTGAATACACTTCCATGATCTGCAATCCCCTCTAGCGACTCCCAGTTGGCACGCCCGAGGCCATCTTGCCGCCAACGCGAACCCGTCGCTATCGCAACATGCTCTGCACCGTACGAAAAAATACTGTCCCGGTCCATATGGCTGCCTGGATAAAACGTCACCTGGTTTAGTTTCTCAATCTGACCGAGTCGGTAGTCAACCACCCTGCGCCAAACAGACAGGCCAGGAAGTCCAGCTTCCTTAACGACCCGCCCCCCGCCTTCATTGGTGTCAGCAAGTGCCACCTCGTAGCCGCGCCGGCCGAGAGACATCGCGGCTTCTAAACCCGCTGGCCCCGCACCCACCACCAGAATTCGTTTGGAATGTCCCTTGCGGTTCATGTTCTCCGGATGCCAACCTCGTCTCCATTCCTCCCCCATCGTCGGATTCTGCGTGCACTGAATCGGCGTATGGGTCCAGTCCCCCATCACGCAAATGTTGCAACCAATACACTCTCTGATATCGTCTAAACGTCCTTCTTCAATCTTTCGTGGTAGAAAAGGATCAGCAATAGACGGTCGCGCTGCCCCGATCATGTCCAGTATTCCACGCTGGATCTGCGACACCATGACATCCGGTGATGTAAATCGACCCACGCCGACCACCGGACGGCTGGTGACCTGTTTGACAAACTTCACATAAGGCTCCTGAGCACCCTCCTCTCCAAACCGTGCGGTAACTGAATCGTTCGGCCAATCGCTTAGATTCACGTCCCATAAATCCGGGTGTTCTGCAAGCATCTCCACAACATCACGACCCTCAGCCTCACAAGACAAACCCTCGCTTCCAAGAAGTTCATCAACAGCAAAACGAAATGCAATACCACAACGGTCGCCGACCGCCTCGCGGGTGTCTTCCAACAGTTCTTGCGTTAACCGAAGTCGGTTAGTCAACGAACCGCCGTATTCGTCGCCGCGACGGTTGTAACGCCGACTCAGAAAATGCATACCCAGTGTCAAATCGTGACCTGCATAGACATATACGATGTCGAAGCCGATATCGCGTGCCCGCAAAGCCGCCTGCCGATGCCAACGCCGGACATCCGAGATATCACGCCGAGTCATGGCACATGCCTGGCTCGGCTCCAACGCAGCCACCGGGAGATCAGAAACCCCCATCACCGGAAGCCGGCTGTAGCGATTAGACGCTGCATGCCCATTGTGAACTAACTCGACTGCCGCTAGTGCCCCTTGGGCATGCACCGCCTCGACCATCAACGCCATGCGTCTACCATCTTCTGCATCCCATAGTCGTGCTTCAGGATACGGCAACACATCCGTGGAAGCATGAATATCGCACTCCTCCGTTGACACCACCGCCCAACCGCCTTCGGCCTTTACCCCGCGCATGGCCGCGACACTATTCGGCATCGCGTGCCCCATGCCATTGCAATGAGGCACCTGATAAAAACGATTTTTCGCGGTGACTGGACCAATCGCAACCGATTCGAATAAACAATCGAAACGAGAGTCACGCTCAGTCATGCGCCATTCAACATTTTCTGAGTCCGTGCAGCCAAATGACCTGCCTGCGGCGCCATCTCCAAACCCAATACCGGCAACTTCATCTTCAGCTGCCGATGAAAATAGGCAACTCCAAACTCTAGAGTCGACAAGTTGTCACGAGGATAAACGCTAGTAGCGAAAGACTCCTGCAGCCATAAGACAAGGTTTTCGTCCTCACGCGCGGTCTGTTCATTAATCCTTTGATTGAGATAACGTGCGGCTCGTGTCTCCCGTCGATCGTCCCGCAGTCCAAAACATTGTCCGATCATCAATGACTTACCCGCCGACACAGGCACAGTCATGTAGAACTCCACCATTTCGGGATACAACACAAAAACAAGATTCGGGAACACCGCAAAGTAAAACCAAACACGCTGTTCCGATGGTGGCAAATGATCGAACGATGGCAGCAATTTCTTATAGTGATCAACACTCCAAAACGATGACACATTCTTATCCACTCGAGCGGTGGAGATCGGCACATCGCCCATCAATGAATCCCGGTAATCTCTGCCATACAGCGAGTGCAACGACGGGTGGGCACTCGGGACATGATAACCTTCGTTGTCGACGTCGTGGATCAGTTTCCAGTTATAGGGCAACTCGACAACACGCCGACTGCCAAGCGGCAGGAGTTCGCTCAAGCGATAGTGCGCAACCTTTTCCTCAACTGCAGCCAAACGCGCAGCGAGCGACTGCCCACCCGAGCGAAAACGAATAAAAAGAAATCCATGCCACACTTCAAGTTCGATCGGAATCAGTCCGTTCGACGCGATCTCCAGTTGGGCGAAGGTGCCTGGTGATGGGATCTGTTTCAGTCGACCATCCAGATGATAAGTCCAACCGTGAAACGGGCAAACCATAGTGCGCCGACAGTGTCCACGGTCTGCGCCAACCACTCGACTCCCTCGGTGACGACAGACATTGTGAAATGCGCCGATTCGCCCTTCTTCGTCGCGGATCAGGACGGCTCGCTCACCACCGATGTTAAAGGTGGTGTAGTCCCCACTGTTTGGAATCTCGCTCGCATGACCTGCCAACAACCAATCCCTAAGAAATAGCGCTTCCAACTCTAGGGCTGTTAGTTCTTCCGAACGATAGGTCCAAGGTGCAAGCATATCCGTTCTCGAAATCTTGCCATGAACATCACTTTCAGCTTCATTTGTCGGCTGATACTCTTTGAACATTCTAGTGCACTCAACTGATCAATTATCAGGTTAATGGGCCTGACGATATGTCTAGGATCGCGGTAACCACGATCGGTTTCCAGCACTTTTCCCGCGCCAGACCAACAATTGGCGTGACTACCTAAACCTCACGTCAGCGTCAGCACTCGTATTTGCACACGGGCCAACAAACATAGATACACTATCGAACCAGAAGGCTCCTGCCAACCCCGGTCGGTGCACGTTGTGTTTCCCAACGAACATAGGACTAACCCGAGGAAGGACCATGAAAGTTTTTTCCCTCACACCAAAATTCACCCTGGCAGGTTTGTTGGCACTGGTAGTCACTCTGATCGCAGTGCCAGTGTTTGCCGCTGGCACACTCAACGTCTACAACTGGGCCGAGTATATCGGCGAAACCACCATCGCCGATTTTGAGAAGGAATTTGGCATCAAGGTGACCTACGACAATTACGACTCGGTGGAAACCGCAGACGCGAAACTCCTAGCGGGCCACTCCGGCTACGACGTTGTCAGCCACAGCGGTTCGGCCATTGGTCGCTTGATCCCAGCCGCCAACATTTTGCAACCTCTTGATAAGTCGAAGTTGCCGAATCTCAAACATATGCGGACCGATGTCATGGGTCAACTGGCGAGCAATTGGGATGAAGGCAACCAATATGTGATTCCTTTTATGTGGGGCACCCACGGTGTGACTTATAACGAAGAACTGGTTCGTAGCGTGTTGCCGAATGCTCCAATTGGCTCAATGGATTTAATCTTCAAACCCGAGCATATGAAAAAACTCGCGCAGTGTGGCGTTGCTTTTCTTGATTCTCCGACCGATGTCATCCCGATGGCCTTGGCCTACCTGGGGCTTGATCCAAGCTCCAAAGACGTTGCAGATTACGCCAAAGCAGCCGACATGTTATTGAAGATACGTCCGTACATTAAAACGTTCGATAACTATGCCTATCAGAAAATGCCGCAGAAAGAATTCTGCTTGGCCGTCACGTGGGGGCCAGACGGACTGCTAGCTATGTCTGGCGCTGAAGAAGCCAACACGGGCGTTGTATTGGATTTCTTTTCACCGCCCGGACCCGGCGCTGCCAATGTGTGGATCGATGGTTGGGTTATTCCCGCAGACGCAAAGAATATCGAGAATGCCCATCTCTTTCTAAATTACATGATGAGACCGGAAGTCGCAGCCAATGACAGTAACTACACCTGGTACGCCACAGCAAACCAGGGTGCCTTGCCGCTGGTGGATCCGGCAGTCACGGGCAGCACGGCTGCCTATCCACCGGCAGACGCAGTCGCACAAATGTATACCCTGGCCGTCGTCCCACCGAAGGTTGAAAAAGCTCGGACACGGGCATGGGTCAAGTTCAAGTCTGGAAACTAGCGCACCGCCTCTTTCTGGGGTGTCACCACCGACGTGGTGGCACCCCTTTTTGTTGATCACAATCCACACCACTGCCTGACTTGAGCCAGCGCATGTCCGACACCCTCGACCACTCGGATCGACCCTGGCTTGATCCAGACACAGCGCCATTTATCAAGGTGGATGGGATCACCAAAAAGTTCGGTGGATTCACCGCAGTCGACCAGGTGGATCTGGAGATTTTTCGCGGTGAGCTTTTCTCCCTACTGGGAGCATCTGGCTGCGGAAAGACTACGCTTCTCCGTATTCTTGCGGGGCTTGAGACGCCGACATCTGGCAAGGTATGGATCGATGGCGTCGACATCACGCAGCTGCCTGCGTACGAACGGCCCGTGAACATGATGTTCCAGTCGTACGCGCTCTTCCCACACATGAACGTTGCACAGAATGTGGCCTACGGACTCAAACGTGACGGCATCCCCAAAGAGGAAATCGTCCAGCGCGTTGGCCAGATGCTCACGATGGTAGAGCTTTCGGGATTTTCAAAACGAAAACCACATCAACTTTCCGGCGGCGAACGGCAACGCGTGGCGCTTGCCCGCGCCCTCGTCAAACGCCCCAAGGTGCTGCTTCTTGATGAACCCCTGGCTGCGCTCGATAAACGACTGCGCGAACAGACTCAATTCGAATTGATGCGCATTCAGGAGCAACTCGGGGTGACCTTCATCGTCGTCACCCATGACCAGGAAGAAGCAATGACCCTTTCTACGCGAATTGCTGTGATGAATGAAGGTCGCTTTATTCAGATCGGGCCACCCACTGAACTCTACGAAAATCCGGATAACCGGTTTATCGCAAGCTTCATCGGATCCGTCAATCTCTTCGCTGGGCACACGCTCACGCGCAATAATGATCTCTACACCATCGCATTGAACAAACATGACCTTCAATGTCAGATCGAACACACGCAACATCTTGATAACGGAAGCCCGATCTGGGTCGCGGTGCGTCCCGAAAAGATTACGCTGTCCACAACGCCTCTAGCCGGCGAAGGGCTCAATCAGCTGATGGGTACGGTCGATGACATTGCTTACACGGGCAATCTTTCGACCTATCGCGTAAAGACACAGTCCGGCGACATTGTTGAGGTAACTCACCCCAATCAGAGTCGCTCGCGGGGCAGTCAGCTGATTGCTGATTGGGATGACACCGTTTATCTTCACTGGACATCAGCCGACTCGGTGCTGCTGAGCGAATGATCAACAGAATCTTCGCGGGGCGGGACCGATGGAACCGGCGTTACCGCACCGAATGACCCGCTTAGCCCGAAAACTGCAGTTTTCGTTGAACGGCGTCATCATTGCGATTCCGTTTTACTGGCTTCTAATTTTTTTCCTGGTGCCATTTGTTATCATTTTCAAAATCAGCGTCGCTGAGTCTTTGATTGCGAGCCCCCCGTTCTCCCCACTTTTTGACATCGCGCACAACGGTGCGCTATCGGTACACCTTGTGTTCGATAATTATGCTTATCTATGGGAGGACTCGCTTTACATCAAAACTTATGTCAACTCGATTAGGATTTCAACGATCTCGACTGTGCTCTGCCTGCTACTCGGCTATCCAATTGCTTATGCAATAGTCCGATCAGCGCCGACAACGCGCTTCGTGCTCCTCATGTTGATCATCTTGCCCTTTTGGACATCCTTCCTGCTGCGAATTTATGCCTGGATGGGACTTCTTGCCGATCAAGGCACGATCAACAATATTCTGATTTACCTCGGGTTGATCAATCGGCCCATCCGTTTGATGTACTCCGAATTCGCGGTCCATATAGGAATTGTCTATTCCTATCTACCGTTCATGATTCTGCCGCTCTACGCCAACATGGAAAAGTTGGATCACACAATTCACGAGGCCGCGGCAGATCTCGGGGCTCGACCTTTTACGACATTTTTGACCGTGACCTTACCCCTGACGATCCCCGGCATCACGGCAGGCTCACTGTTGGTCTTCATCCCAGCTACGGGCGAATTTGTCATACCTGACCTTCTTGGCGGTGGCAATGTGTTGATGATTGGTCGTGTGCTGTACAACGAATTTAACGCCAACCACGATTGGCCGGTGGCATCAGCCGTCGCCATTGTTCTTCTTCTGGTTTTAGTGATTCCCATGATGCTGTATCAGCACATTCAATCAAAAGAGACCAACGGGTAACTCATGGGCAAGAAGCCTTCCGTATTTCTCTTCTCTATGCTCTGTTTTGGACTCGCTTTTCTTTATATCCCCATGGCCATGCTGGTGGTCTACTCATTTAATTACTCAAAACTAGTTCCTGTTTGGGGGGGCTTTTCCATACGCTGGTACCGCGTACTCTTCGAAAGCGAGGAGATCTGGTCAGCTCTCATGTTGAGTCTGAAAATTGCGCTCCTTAACGCGACCTTCGCCACCGTACTGGGCACGCTGGCGGGCCTAGCTCTAGCTCGCATCGGTCGATTCAAAGGGCGGACCCTATTCACGGGAATGATTACTGCCCCGCTAGTGATGCCTGAAGTCATTACCGGCCTGTCACTTCTCCTGCTCTTTATTTCTCTGAACAGTATCATCGGCTGGCCCAGTGAGCGAGGCATGACGACAATCACCATCGCACATATCACATTTTCTATGGCCTATGTCGCGATCATCATCCGCGCACGCCTCGCAGGCATTGGTCAGCATCTCGAAGAAGCCGCGCAGGACCTTGGTGGAAAGCCTTTTCGAGTGCTGCTGGACATTACCCTGCCCCTGCTGGCACCTGCCCTTGTGGCGGGTTGGTTGCTCGCTTTTACCCTGTCATTGGATGACCTGGTGATTGCGAGTTTCGTCTCTGGGCCCGGCGCGAATACACTGCCTATGTTGATTTACTCGAGGGTACGCCTGGGTCTTCGGCCCGACATTAACGCGCTCGCAACGATCATTATCCTGGTCGTAGCAGTAGGGGTATTCATCGCCGGCTGGCTGCTGCTGCGCCAACAACAGCAGCGAGATCGCGATCTACAGATAGCAACCACAGACAACTCCGACTTGTCCGGCTTGAACGACAAAGATCACCACTCGCACGACAGGTCTGGCGACATACCTCAACACCAAGTTGACACAGGAACACCTGAACGACCCAGTCGTCGTTAAACTAAGGCTTCCGTAGTACAGACAAGGACTCTGACCTTGCCTCATTTTGACTTTTTTATCGACATTGACGGCGTCTTATACGACGGCAATCTCCCGATCGAAGGCGGGCCCGGAGCGATTCGCTTCATCCGTAGTATCGGTGGCCAGATTTTGCTCGTCACCAACACGACACGCATGTCGGTCAGTCGGGTGGAAGAGCAACTCACCAGATTCGGCTATGACATCCCCGGTGAAGAAATTTTTGCGGTTTCGCAGGCAACAATCGACTATGTGACCCGACGTTATGGCAGGGCACGTTGTTTCCTAATCACCGATGACTCGGTTGAGGATATGTTTCGACAGGCCGGTCATACCGTAATCCAGGATGCCTCACCACGCGACGCCGATGTCGTCGTGATGGGAATCAGCAAATGGCCCGATTTTGGACAACTTGATGCTGCCTGGCACTTGATCGAAGGTGGCGCCGAAGCGATTGCCATGCACCGGGATCCTACCTTTCCTGACGGGGGCATCATGCGTCTTGGGCTTGGCGGTATCGTTGCAGCGCTAGAGTCGGTCACTGATATACCGATTACCACCATCGGCAAACCCAACGCTGGATTCTTTCAATTGGCATTGGCCAAATCGGGATTTGATCCTGAACATACGATCATGATCGGTGACAGCCTGGATGCGGATATCCGGGGCGCCCGCTCAGTTGGTCTAAAAACATTATTCGTTCGAAGTGGTGCCAATGCCAATGTGCCGAGCCCGGTAGACAGCGACTGGGAACTGCCCTCGATTGGCGCATTGCCTAAATGGTATCGCGAGACATTCCAAGCCTAACCATGTTGTCAAAGACAGCCGTCGACGCACCAACACCGATCCCTTCTGCTGGCGATGCCCTCATCAGATGTAAAGGGCTCTGCAAGTCCTTCGGCGAATTAACTGTCATACATGATCTTGATCTGACCATTCCGGCAGGCACCTGTTTCGGGCTGCTCGGACCGAACGGCGCGGGAAAATCAACCACTCTACGAATGATATTGGGTCAATCGCCTCCGAGCGACGGAGTTCTTGAAGTGTTCGGCAAAGACATTCGGCACCACGGTCGCGACATTCGTGCCCGAACCGGCGTTGTGCCCCAGGCCGATACACTCGACCCGGATTTCAGCGTGATCGAGAACATCACTATCTATGCTCGTTATTTTGGACTGCGCCCAGATGTTATGCAGCATGAAATTGACGAATTGCTAAACCTGGTCGAACTCAGTGACCGCCGCCACAGTCGTGTGAGTACGTTATCCGGCGGGATGAAACGGCGGCTCACGATTGCCCGCGCGCTAGTCAATGATCCTGAACTCCTAGTGCTTGATGAACCCACCACGGGACTTGATCCACAAGCACGCCACCTGGTATGGGCCTTGATCCATGGCCTGAAACGATCAGGCAAAACGATCATTCTGACCACCCATTACCTCGAAGAAGCGGAACGACTGTGTGACAACCTTGTACTCATCGATCACGGTCATGTCGTCGCCCGTGGGACCACCAAGGAACTGATTGCGACACATTGTGAAAAAACGGTACTGGAAATCAGGAACACACTGGATCCGTTGCAGAAACAAACCATCCAGAATGCAGCAACACGACTTGAATACAGTGGTGATACCACCTATGCCTATGCAGATGACCCGACAACACTGACCACAGCAATAGATCGCCTGGGGTTAGAGCAAGTGCTTCACCGTCAGGCCAATCTGGAGGATGTCTTTCTTCGCCTAACCGGCCGGGATATACGAGATTGAAGCGCCGTCGGCAACCTCTGATTCGTCATCAAGCCCTTGCTGTGTGGCAACGGAACTTCCTTGTCTGGCGAAAACTGATTGCCCCTAGCCTGGTGGTCCACTTCGGTGAGCCGTTAATTTATCTACTCGGGCTAGGTTATGGCCTTGGCCTATTCATCGGAAAAATGGCAGGCATGCCATATCTCGCGTTTCTAGCATCCGGGTTCATCGCCTCCTCTGCCATGAACACGGCTAGCTTCGAAGCAATGTGGTCGGTATATACCCGAATGGTGCCGCAACGCACTTATGAAGCGCTCCTAGCAACACCCATTGAAGTAGATGATATCGTTGTTGGTGAGTTACTCTGGTGTGCAACCAAGAGCACGATTGCCGGATGCGCTATCCTCATTGTTGCCGTTTTTCTCGGTGCCGTCAGCGATCTGTCCGCATTGCTATCCATTCCATTACTGTTTGTCATCGGTTTCTGTTTTGGAGCCCTGGCAATGATCGTTACGGCACTGGCCCACGGCTACGAATTCTTTAGTTACTACATTACGCTGGTGATCACACCAATGTTCATACTGTGCGGAGTGTTCTATCCGACGACAACACTGCCGGAGGGAATGCAACAAGTGATACAGTTTCTGCCATTGACTCATGCCGTTGCCTTAGTGAGACCGCTAGTAACCGGTCAGGAATTGATTGCGCCGTTCCAACACCTGCTCGTACTGATCGCTTTTGGCGCCGTAGGCACGTGCTTGACTATCATCCTCATTCGACGGCGGCTGATTATTTAATCGCAAGAATCTGCAATGGCTGACTCACATCGATAGAATGAGCGCCGCGAGGCACCCGACTTTGAAAACCCATCATCGCCACCTGACATCGCTTGACCGCCTTTTGATCGCACTGGACAACGCGCTGATTACGGTCGCCGGCATGCCGACCGGTAGCGGGCGCGACAATCCAGCCGACGGTGTGAAACAAGACGACTTAACCCAAGGCGAACGGGAAGAAGCTGCGCGATTAATGCGAGTAAACCACGTGGGTGAAATCTGCGCGCAGGCTTTGTACCAAGGACAATCACTGACTTCACGTAACGAGACCGTGCGACAAGCATTGCAACAGGCCTCGATAGAAGAAAATGATCATCTGCGATGGTGCAAAAGCCGGATCCAGACGCTTGGGGGCAGCGAGAGCCGCCTGAATCTACTGTGGTACAGCGGCGCATTTGTGATGGGTGCTGTCGCGGGGGTAATGGGAGACGGCGCCAATCTCGGCTTCGTGGAAGAAACAGAACAGCAGGTTGAGAAACACCTCAGTAATCATCTTAAACGATTGCCACGTTCCGACCATAAAAGTCATGCCGTCTTGACACAAATGCGCGTAGACGAGCAGCGCCATGCTCGTATGGCCCGACGAGCCGGTGCAACCACCCTGCCGAGACCGATCCGGTCGATCATGCGCCTTGCCAGCCGGGTCATGACGTCAACCGCCTATCGGCTCTGAAACCCTGACCTAGCGGACTTTGTTCAGGGCGATTCACAGGTCCATTCTGACGGGTGTCACCGCCCTGTTACTGCTATTCGCGACCGGACCGGCCAGTGCGGACCGCCCGATCGTGGTTCAGGACGATACTGGCATCAAACTGGTTCTCTCGGCACCGGCCAAACGTATCATTAGTCTTGCCCCACACCTAACTGAATACCTGTTCCACCTCGGCGTCGATGACCAGATCGTAGGCGCAGTGGAGTACAGCAATTATCCCGCCAAGGCGAAATTAATCCCTCGGATTGGTTCTCACCAAAAATTTAATCTTGAAGCGACCATTGCCCTGGGGCCAGATCTGGCCTTAGCCTGGCACAGCGGAAACCCCACTTCTGAACTCACTCGGATCCATCGACTGGGCATCCCAATCTTTCGCTCGGAACCGCGTCAACTCGAACATATTGCCACCACACTGCGCCGACTGGGTCGCTTAACCGGCGTGGAAGATCGCGGCCATCGCCTGGCCAAAACGTTTCTCGCCGAGGCTTCAGCATTGAAAAAACAGTACAACGGGCGTTCTCCGATGCGGGTCTTCTATCAGGTGTGGCAGGATCCACTAATGACGTTGAATGGCAAACACTTGGTGAGCCGCCTGATTCGTCATTGTGGCGGAGTCAATATCTTCGAGCATGTGGACTCGCTCGCGCCCACCGTATCACGAGAAGCCGTCATTGGCGCAGACCCCGAAATCATTATTGCAGCAGCGCCGGCATCAAGGGCACACAACTGGCTAGTATCGTGGCAACGCTGGTCCGGCCTACGCGCGGTAGAGAAAAAGCACTTGTTTACCATTGACCCTGATCTTATTAATCGGGCAACCCCCAGGATTCTTACGGGCATGCAAACCCTGTGTGAACTCATCCAACGAGCCCGTTCGGGCCAATAAATGCGGCAGCAATGCCTATGGTTGTCACCGCTAACCACTGTCGCGACGTCTGTCACTGATAATGAACCCTCAATGGCCACTTGTTCGAACAAACGGCTCTTTCCTGCCCGAACACCGTTGAGAAAAACGTCTTCATTCGCTTTTCTTGTAACTAACAGAAACAAAACATCCGATCCTGGGCTGTCGATAATACGCCGCGGTCTCATAGTCCTCGTCAAACACATTCTTTATCTTGCCGTTTAGCCACCAGTTATCACTCATCTTCCAGTGACCAACAAGGTCGACGACGACATAACGATCCAGCAACGAAGTGTTGGCGAGGTCGTCATAGGTTTTGCCGTTGAATGTGGCCTGAATGCCTGCCCCGTACCGACCCAAGTCGCGAGAGAGGTTCAAAAAGAGCGCTTCACTTGGCCGACGAGGTAACGCCCTCCCCCGATTAGCACCACTCCTTTGTTCCGTATCGAGTAGGGTCAACGCACTGGACCATCGCCACGCGTCACGGCTCATCGTTAGACCCACTTCAACACCACGTATCTGCGCTTCGTCTATGTTAGCCGGACCTGCGGCAATCGGATCGTAAGCTATTAATTCATCAATATTCGTTTGGAAAACATTAACGGTCCAGCGTCGATCAGGCAGCAACACACGATAACCCAGGTCTATCGTATTCGACTCTTCCGGTTCCAACACGGGACTACCCCAATTGGGATAATACAAGTCATTGAAAGTCGGCGCTTTAAAAGCGGTACCGTAAAATACGGTAGCCCGTTGGTCCTTAGCTGTGTCAACGCCGAGCGTGACACTACCCGTGCTGTAGTCGCCGAATTGCTCGTTGTTGTCATGTCGCAACGCCCACTGGACACCATATTGCTCGACGTCTTTTTGATATTGGATAAACACCCCGGTGTTATCACGTGAGGTCACAGTAAAGACCGTGTCGCTGTCTACCGTGTCATTCTGATAATCGACACCGGCAGTCAGCAGTCCAGCACTACCCAGTGCTACATCGTTCTGCCAAGACAGTGAATTTCGGAGGGTTTCGTAACGACTACTGAAGACACGATCCTTGAAGTCTTCAGCCCCATCCAGGCTCTGACCAACGGCGACAGTCGATCGCCAGTTTGTGCTTGGATCCAAGACAAGACGACCGCCGATCACACGCATTTGGGTCTCGGTTTGATTGGAAAAACTGCCGTCATAGTCTGTATCAGCATCCGAATACATAAAATGCAACCCCAGTTCAGCGGCTGCCGATAACTGACGGTCAAAACGTATTGCCAACGCCGTTTTTTCATGCCCGTCACGATCAGGTTCGTCCACGTAACAACCGCCCGCGGCGCCGGTACAGGCATCAAATCCATCGCTCCCAAGATGACTGAACCGAACACTGATCCCAGCTTTCGAGTTCGAAACAAAACCCGCCGTCAGTTCTCGAAAACCGTCTGTACCCAAACTCGACTTCACAGACATTTTTTTAGTCGCTGCACCAGATCGGGTAAAAATCTGAATCACCCCACCAATGGCGTTTGCCCCATACAAACTGGATCTTGGACCGCGAACGATCTCTATCTTCTCCACCTGTGCCAATGGAATCAGTTCGAATGGCGTAGTGCCAAGGGTTGCCGAGCCGACACGAACCCCGTCAACTAAAACGATAACGTGCCCAGAATTAGTGCCACGCAGAAACAACGACGTCGCCTGACCGAGACCACCGTTGTTCGTAAGGATCACACCGGGGACAGTGTGCAAAACATCTGCGACACTGCTGGCTTGGAGGGCTTCAATCTCTTTGCGCGTGATGACGGTAACTGGTGCCAACGTCTCATCAACCATCTCTGCAGTTCGTGTTGCAGTCACAATCACGGTTTCCGCAGCGTAAGCGGGGAACGCCAGCACCATTAACCCAATCCATCGGACACCACGCCAGCACTTCATACAAAGCATTTGTAACTCCTTACGCACCACCCGTGCGCGTTTCATGCGAGGTGAGTGGTACTGAGGAGTTCTAACGAAAACCCCAGCCACCACCCACCGTGGCAACTAAATGGTTTCGATATGGACCGGTTTCCGGACTCGTGGTCAGGCGGCGTTGCCGCTGCCAAGAACTCAGCGCCTTCCCACGGCGATCGCCGCAGTGGCAATGTGCTGAATCCCTACCACTTACCGTTGCGGGGGCAGTGCCGGCCTTGCACAAATCAACGTTTTTAGCGCACCGGCTTCCCGTTTCACCGTGCGTCTGAGAAGTCACACGGTACCCACATCGAGAGGCTGCACGTTACGACGTCGCCTCAGTAACTGTCAACCATATTCTCTGGCGTTAGAACATATCGTTGATTTGCGGGTCAATTAAAGCGGGAAAAATAGATCACGATCATGCGCCTGATAACGGCCCATCGGCTGATCGTAGAGTCTTGAAAAATGCGGCTCGGTAGCCATTTCCGTCACTAAGCCATGAGATGCCTCGCCATCACCATAGAGAAAGAGCAGATAATCACTGAACCTCACAGCCAAATTAATGTCATGTAACACCATGATCACTGCACGGCGCGCACGACGCCATTTGCCTATCATGCCCCCGAGCAATGTGACCTGATGACGGGGATCGAGGTGATTACTGGGCTCATCCAACAATACGACGGCCGAATCCTGGACAGCCAATGCTGCCAGATCAACCCGCCGACGCTCCCCACCTGATAAGGAAAAGAGACTCCTATCCTGCAAACCATCGAGCCCCACTTCGTCGAGTACTTGATCTACCCGCTCCAGATCCACGGAACTTTCCCCCTGCAAAGGAGAACACCATGGATGCCTTCCCGTTAGCACTGTTTCCGTCACTGTCAAAGGAAACACATCGGCGTGATCCTGGAATAGGATGCCAATCTGCCGCGCCCTTTCGCGTCGCGGCATCTCGACAAGCGACTGCCCAGCAACAGCCACTCTACCCACAATGGGTTGATAAAGGCCTGCCAAAGTCTTGAGCAGTGTCGATTTACCTACTCCATTGGGGCCCAAAATCGTCCATACCTGCCCTGGCTTAAATGTCGCACACAAATCACGGCAAACAACCACATCTCCTATCTCAACACGCAGATCGTGGACACTTAATTCGGTCATGATCGCGGGGCTGCACTGCGTTGCAGCAAAAATAGAAAGGTAGGCACGCCAATAAACGCGGTCACGATGCCAACAGGTAACTCATTGGGAGCCATGATAGTTCTCGCAACCAGCTCCGAGACAATGAGCAATGCACCGCCAACGAGCAAAGAGCCAGGAACAACCAAACGATGATCCGCACCGACCATGAGTCGGACGATATGGGGTACTACCAAGCCCACAAAACCGATCGCCCCCGCCAGTGTCACAGCGCTCGCAGTGAGCACACCAGCGGTGAAATAGAGAATCAAGCGCAGTAACACTGTATTAACCCCCAGGCTCGCGGCGCGCTGCTCACCGGTCGCTAACAAATTGAGACTTCTGGCGACATAAACACTAACGCCCAACCCGAGTGCCAACAAGCCCACCCGAAAACCACCTGGCAAACGTTCGGTCAGATCCCCCATTAACCAGAACAACATACCTCGAAGGTGTGCTTCTGGACTCACCGCCAGCAAAAAGCTCACCACGGCGCCCCAACCCGCCGCCATCACAACACCGGTTAGCAGCAACCGAGTTGAAGACCAGTGACCCGCACCACGCGCTAAACTGAATACCACAAACAGTGACAACAAGGCACCAACAGCAGCTGCTCCAGACACCCCAGCCTCGGCCCAGCCCAGCATGATTGCCAGCAGCGCACCAACTGACGCCCCGCCAGACACACCCAGCACATATGGATCAGCCAATGGGTTTCGCAAAAGAACCTGCATCAGCGCTCCAGCCACCGCAAGCATTCCACCGACCAGAAACGCATTCACCGCTCTTGGCAAACGTATTCCCATAACCACTTCATAGTGCAAGCTAGACCGCCCCGCAACCAACCCCTGGTAAACCTGTTGCCAATCCACCTCGATCGTGCCGATTGCGAGAGAACATGCGGCTGCTACCAGGACCCCCAGAAAAAGCAGCGGCAAGAAATAGGCACGTCGAGCAGGCATGAGCAGGCGCAAGATAGGGGGATGAAAAAAGCAGCAACCAAGTATAGCGAGATGTTCTAGGTGCGCTCCATGACCGTGTTGAAACCGGCTTGAATTGTTCCCCCTTTTCGTTTTTACTAACCCCCTTAGGCATTGGCCCCCACTGGGGGTTAATAGGGAACCGGAAACGTCCACACTGACGGCAGTCCGGGCTGTACCCGCAACTGTAAGCGGCTAGCGGAAGATTATGATGGCCACTGGCATCACGCCGGGAAGGTCAATCAGTCCGCCCCTGATCCGCAAGCCAGGAGACCTGCCACTGCCTGCGTCGCTCATCCGGGACCGGGAAATGTCCAGGGTGTGGGCCAACACCCATCTGGCGGCGTATCGTCGAAACGATCACTGGTTCCGATATGAGGCACGCGTTGGTGGAATGAAGTCCGACACAGCCAGAAATACACATTCTGCGACAGCAGACCTGCACACGAGGTGGCGAACGCTAAAACATCCGATCGTCTGGAGTTTGGTGTTGTCGGCAGGCCTTCATGCCGCGTTGTTTGCTGGCGCTGATCGACTTCATCCGTCCGATCCCATGCCTCTTGCGTTGGCCACCGATATGCAGGCAGTTATCACGATCGAAAGCCAGGTCATGGGCAGTGAAATCACTCGTGTATCGGCAGCATCACACAGTGAATCATTAGAACCCGCCCTGTCGGCGATGCAATCACAGTACAAACGACTGCGCCAAGCTCTGGATAGCCAGACTCAAAACATTGTCGTCATGAAACAGCGCAACCGACTACAGGCCTCAAGGGTTGAAAAACTGCAACGAAAGGAGGCAACAATCACTCGTGACAACTCGAGACTGCGTCATGAAATCACGCGCCAGACTCTGTCCCAGAAAGCCCTTCAAGCCCAACATAAGGAGCTGACTCTCTCGCAACAGACCACTCTTGCACAGAACGCGGCGCTCCACCAAACGAGCAGCCGCCAAGAACAAGCCCACAGAGCACAAGTCGAGAAACACCAACAGCTGAAAAGCCAGGCGCTAAGCCAAACTAATCAAATTGCCGCTGCGAAGGAGCGAGAGACTCTGATCAAACTCGACCATACCCGTCTAACAGAATCAGTCGCTACGCTCGAAGCGTCGAACTACAGCCTGCGCAACGCTACTTGGGAATTGGAATCAAGCAAGCAATTGCTCGAAGATGCTGCTACTCAAAACACCAGACAGAACAACGTTCTACGCGCCCAACTGGCCGCTATATCGACCACCTCAGGCCGGGAAGAGGCACGCCACAAAAACGAGCTTGAACAAGTAATGCGGAAACTTAATGCCCTAACAAAGCATCATACCGCGGCGACCCGACTCGCTGACGCGCTGCGTGCCGAACTTAAAACGGATCAATCGAATCGAACCGAGGCGCGGGATGCAACTCGTGCGCAACTAGCACTCGCTCACACTGAAAACAAACAACTGCGAGCACATCAACAACAAACAACAGATCAGGTGCGTCGCGCGAGCATTACCGAAAAAAAACTTAAAGCCGAAATTGAGCGTTTAGAAAAAATGCTCCCTGCAAACGCCACCCTTCACCCGACCCCAACAACACGGACACCAACGACGGTAACTGCGTCGCCACCACTGGGAAATGCCTTATCAAACCATCAGCCGCGACAGGTCGCCGGCAATCCCAAACCAGTTTACCCGAGTCTTGCGATCAAACGTCGCCTGCAAGGTGATGTCATGTTGACCGTTAGCATCCAACCTACCGGGGCCGTCAGCAAAGTCACGCTAAAACGCGGCAGCGGGTTTAAACTGCTGGACAACGCTGCCATGGACGCTGTTCGGCACTGGCGTTATGAACCTCTACCGGAAACTGCATTGCCAGAGAGTCGATCAGATGACATTCCCGTTAATTTTCGATTGGGCTCCAAAACCTGAATACAATGGACTCCGCCGCAACACCCCCCACGCATTAACGGTCAAGGCGCTAGGACCACCGGATTGCAGAAAATCACCTTCTGGGCAACAAGCTCGTCAATCTCTGACGGAGTAAGACTCAGGAGATCTCCCAGCACCGCGGTGGTATGTTGCCCCAGTAACGGGGGCGGGCCTTGAGGTGCCGGCGGCGTGCGCGACATGTGAATAGGATTGGCCACTAACTTTAGTTTCGGGCGAAACGGGTGATCGACCTCCCAACACATGTCACGAGAGCGTACTTGGGGGTCTGAAAAAACCTCGCTGATGCTGTTAATAGGGCCGCACGGTACTCCCACCTCTTCCAACGCCAGCAGCCATTCAGCGCGCGTCCGCGTCACCAGGACTGCGCCCATCTGCGTTAACAGTGCGTCCCGATTTGCCACGCGGTTACGATTGTGCTTAAAACGCTCGTCTGTTCCAGTCTCGACCAGGCCCGTGACCTTACAAAATCGCTGAAACTGACTGTCATTGCCGATGGCCAGCGCGATTTCTCCATCAGCAACAGGAAAGGTCCCGTAGGGAACAACGGTTGCGTGCGCATTACCACTACGGCCTGGAGATTCCTCGGACACGAGATAGAACATGCCCTGGTTTGCCAGCATTGCAACCTGTGAATCAAGCAACGCCAGATCAGTATGTTGGCCCTCGCCAGTCTGCTCACGATGAGCCAACGCAGCCAAAACCGAGACGCACGCATACATTCCCGTCATCAAATCAGCAGCGGCGACGCCGACTTTCTGGGGCCCGCCCCCAGGCTGATCATCGCGCTCACCCGTGATACTCATCAAACCCCCTTGCGCCTGCGCCATAAGGTCATAACCGGGCCGATGAGCATAGGGGCCCGTCTGACCGAATCCAGTAATCGAACAATAAATGAGATTCGGTTTGATAGCCGAAAGATGCTCGTAGTCAAGGCCGTATTTCTTCAGGCCACCGACCTTGAAGTTTTCCACGACAATGTCGCATTGTCTTACCAACTGCTGAATAAGAGCACTACCACGGGTCGAGGTGATGTCCACGGCAACCGATTTCTTACCACGATTGGCAGCCAAAAAATAAGCTGATTCAGCAGTGCCGTCCATCGCAGGGTTATCTAGGAAAGGTGGCCCCCAGGCCCGCGTGTCATCGCCGCGCTCAGGGTGTTCTATCTTGATCACTTCAGCTCCGAGATCACCCAAGATTTGGGTACTCGAGGGTCCCGCGAGGATGCGCGAGAGATCCAGCACTCTGATATGGGCTAATGCACCTGCCATGCTGCCTCCTTAGGCCGTGAACGCCTGAATGCCAGTTTGCGCCCGCCCCAGTATCAGCGCGTGAATATCGTGAGTCCCTTCGTAAGTATTCACCGCTTCGAGATTCATCATGTGACGAATCACGTGATACTCATCGGCAACCCCATTACCACCGTGCATATCCCGTGAGGTTCGGGCAATGTCCAATGCCTTGCCGCAATTATTTCGCTTCAACAAAGACACCGCCTCCGGCGCGGCAAGTCCATCATCCATTAACCGACCAAGGCGTAAACAACTATGTAGACCAAGCGTAATTTCTGTCTGCATATCAGCCAATTTCTTCTGCACCAGCTGATTGGCTGCCAGCGGTCGACCAAACTGACTTCGCTCCAGCGTGTAGTTTCGCGCAGCATGCCAACAGAATTCAGCCGCACCCATACTGCCCCAGGCAATCCCGTAACGGGCACGATTAAGACATCCAAATGGCCCCTTGATGCCCTCGACGCCACCCAGTAAATGATTGTCCGGGACGAAAACATTATCCATTACAATCTCGCCCGTTACCGAGGCTCGCAGAGAAAATTTGCCCTCGATCTTGGGTGCACTGAGCCCGTTCATGCCTTTCTCAAGGATAAAACCGCGGATGACACCGTCACGGTCTTTCGCCCAGACCACAAACACGTCGGCAATGGGCGAGTTCGAAATCCACATTTTGGCACCGGTCAGTCGGTAGCCACCCGCGACCGCCTCGGCACGAGTGGTCAGATTACCCGCATCCGATCCGTGGTCTGGTTCGGTTAATCCAAAGCACCCGATCCACTCCCCGGTGGCCAATTTAGGGAGGTAGCGCTCACGTTGTGCTTCGTCCCCATAGGCATAAATAGGATACATCACCAAGCTCGACTGAACACTCATGGCCGACCGATAACCGCTATCGACTCGCTCAATCTCCCGCGCAATCAACCCGTAACACACATAACTCATACCCGCGCATCCATATCCTCGAATGGTTGCCCCCAGGAGCCCGAGGCTGCCCATTTCCTGCATAATCTGTCGATCAAATTGCTCCTCCCGGTGGGCTTTGAGAATACGCGGCATCAGTTTTTCCTGACAATATGCCTGGACGGTCTCACGCACCAGTCGCTCTTCCTCGCTCAGAGCACGCTCCAACAACAGCGGATCACTCCAATCAAACTCGACACGGGTCGAATTATTCATTTCTTATTTGGCCTCCATCCATTTCGCGCAATCCAGCACACATCAACAACCATACTCTATGGAACGGAACTCTCCCCTCCAATGCCGCCCCAGTCAAGCGGACATTCAATTAAAACAGCCGTCAATTGCTGGCTCACCAAGATGCTGCGTGCCAATCGGTATAATTTGTGGTTGGCAGTCAAGTCAATCAACCACCGCAATCACTAAAGAACCCCGTTTATTATGTTTGTGACCATTGACGAACTGAGTGCATTGGCACAGGTAATACTCGTTGATCTCGTGCTGGCTGGCGACAACGCAATTGTCATTGGTCTTTTCGCTGCGACAGTGCCCACGGCCATGCGGCAACGCGTGATCCTAATCGGTATTGTGTTTGCTGCAATCACCCGGATCGCATTTGCACTGGCAACCGCAAAGTTACTTTTACTGCCCGGACTTCTGTTGGTCGGTGGCCTACTGCTATCGTGGGTGTGCTGGCATCTGTGGAAAAATCTTAGGCAACCGTCAGGCCCTGACCAATCTGCACTCGAGAATCCGCTGTCAACCTCGATATCGATGACCCGGGCCATCACCCAGATCGTCATCGCAGATCTCTCGATGTCACTCGATAACGTACTGGCTATCGCCGGCATTGCCCGTCATCACCCAGTCATCTTGAT
Organism: uncultured Gammaproteobacteria bacterium; assembly: GCA_905612355.1. Taxonomy (GTDB): domain Bacteria; phylum Pseudomonadota; class Gammaproteobacteria; order Arenicellales; family UBA868; genus UBA11791. The sequence continues at coordinate 1,253 of CAJQRU010000060.1, read as the reverse complement.
GATAGGGCTAACCCTTTCGATCGCCTTAATGGCGGCAGGAGCCAGCCTCATGGCACGACTGCTGGTGAATCATCGTTGGATCGGTTACGTTGGCTTTACGGTAATTATCTATGTTGCCGCCATCATGATCTGGGATGGGACCCGAGAAATTACCGACTTTCTGGGTATCTGGCCGTACTGATGTCGCCAAGTCGCCCAAGTTTCGTTACCCTGTAGCATTAACGCATCGTCCACATCGCATCATTCACACTCCCGACTAATGTCCAAGCCTGCCTTCCTGTTTCTCGCGATACTACTGCTAGTGTCTGGCTCGGTCTCAGCCAACGAGTGGGAGATGGCGGCTGAAGCCTATCGGAACAAAGATTACACTGCGGCGCTGTCCATCTGGCAGCGCCTCGCCGAGGAAGACGATCGTGACGCGCAGTATGCCGTCGGCGTCATACATTACAAAGGCCAGGGCGTACGCAAAGATCTAGAGTCAGCACTCGAGTGGTTTCAGAAAGCGGCTGATCACGGACACCCAAAGGCCATGTTTAATCTAGGTGTTGCTGCGTGGGAGGGGAAGGGACTACCTAAAAGCTATGCCACGGCGGTGAGGTGGTGGAAGGAAGCGGCAGCTAAAGGTGACTCCGCTTCCCAGTACAACCTTGGCCTTGCCTACTCCCTGGGCAAAGGGGCTGAACGAGACGACGACAAGGCTCAGGCATTGCTTGCGTCAGCGGCCGATAGCGGTCATGCCGGCGCCCGCCGCGCACTACCCGCGCTTCAAAATCGCATCGCCACCCAATCCACCCTCTCGGCCGGGGTTGGCACCAGCGAGACGCAGGCTAAAGACGAAGTTACAACGCCGACAGACACAGCCAGCGCACCTTCGAAGTCGCATGTAGCGAACACCAATGCCACCAAAACCTCCACTGCTGACGACCCGCAGGATTACACCGCGGGCATCATTAGCGCTGAGGCAGCTTCTCTTCGCATAGCACCGAAACGTTCTGCCACTGTGCTCGACATACTGACGTTGGGCACACCGATCAAGATCGTCTCAGCAATCGATAGCTGGGCCCAGGTAGATGCGCCTGCAGGTGCTCTGGCTTGGGTGTTTGGCAAGTACGTTTCCGGTCATAGTGACCAAGCAACTATTCGCGGGGCCGGAGTCCGGGCCCGCTCAAAACCAGCCACTGGAGCCGGCTCGACTGTGATTACCAAACTCAAGGCTGGCGAACACGTTCGAGTGCTTAAGACAGCAGGAAAAT
>CAJQRU010000059.1 GCA_905612355.1 uncultured Gammaproteobacteria bacterium | reverse complement strand
ATTCAAGTGGCTTGCTGCTCGAAATCTCGGGCAGTCTAAGACTTTACGGCGGACTTAACTCCCTCTTAGCAGCAATCAAGTCCTGGATAAACCGACAATACTCATGTGTTCATCTGGCGATTACGCCAACGCCGTCTAGCGCAACGCTATGCGCCCGTCATTCCAGCAGCATTCTGATTGTCAACCAAACTCGATTAGTTGCTTCTATCAGTCCAATACCAGTCGATTTACTGGAACTGAACCAGCACCAACAAACCTTGCTACAACAGATCGGTGTTCAACAAATTGGAGCCCTCTTGCGATTACCACGAAGTGGACTCGCCCGTCGCCTGGGACCCGCTATTTTGAACCTGCTCGATCGACTAACCGGTGTAGAACCCGACCCCCAAATCACATTCATTCCGCCACACAAATTTGAGAAAACTCTGGAATGTCTGCCCGCCAGGACACAAGTTGAGCAGTTGATGCCTTGGGCAAAAATACTAGTGCAAGCACTCGTCAGTCAATTACTACACACATGCAAGCATGTTAACCAAATTGATTGGTTACTACATCATCCTGATCAACCTTCTACGCCTATTACTCTGCGCCTGACCGATGAACGATACGGAGAAAAATCGTTGTTAGGACTCACTCATCTAGCCTTTGATGCGATTAATCTTACCAATGCAGTCGAGAAAATAACACTCAGCGCAATGCCGTTACGCCACATTGGCGAACAGAATACCTGTCTTTTTTCGGCCACCGATATGGATACATGGCCCATGCTCCTGGATCGATTACGTCATCGTCTTGGCGATCAACAAGTACTCGGCCTGCGCACCCATGCAGAATATCGTCCAGAGCACGCCTGGTCATTCTGCGAACCTGGAGAAACTGATCAAAACAATCAATGCGCCCCACGCCCTCTGTGGTTATTCCTAAAGCCGCGCATCCTGGATGTCATCGATGGCAAACCGTATTTTCACGGTCCTTTAGAAGTGGCCAAAGAATATGAACGCATTGTCAGCGGCTGGTGGGATACATTTCCTGTCAGACGTGATTATTATCACGCACGAAATAATCACCATATTGATCTATGGATCTTTCGGGAATTGAACACCGGGCACTGGTTTGCCCATGGTATCTTCTAACCCCCTACCGCCAAATATTTTCTACTGGATTTATTACTAACTGCCATGCCGCCTTCATCTAGCGAGAGAGAATGTCTGCGTGACACCTTTGTTAGCCAAAACGGCTGGTTCGGTGCAAAAACCACTGCGCTGCAGCCGGATGCGTCATTCCGTCGCTACTTTAGATTAGAACGTGCCGGCGTATCGGCTATGTTGATGGATGCTCCCCCTATGCGCGAACAGATTACACCGTTCATTACCATCGCTCACCACCTGAATGAACTCGACCTCGTGGCACCAGAAATTTATCATCACGACAAAAACAATGGATTTATCTTGATGGAGGATTTTGGCGACAACACCTTCACACAGCTATTGAATGCCGGGACAAACGAAACCACCCTTTACCGATCGGCTGTCGACGCACTCATTAGGCTGCACGAGAATCCTGCCGCAATTCAGATCAATGTTCCTCCATATGATCGACAAACCATGATCGACGAGAGCTTACTGATGCCAGACTGGTACTACCCAGTGGTCCGCGGGTTCCACGTTACAACCAAGATTCGGCAAGATTACATCGACGCCTGGCATCAAGTATTGAATCATCTGCCGGCACTTGATCCAACATTGGTCCTACGTGACTTTCACATCGACAATCTTATTCAAGTAAATCGCGGCGATAACGCTGGTCAATGCGGTTTACTTGATTTCCAGGATGCTGTCATTGGTTCCCCTGCTTACGACCTGATGTCGTTACTCGAAGATGCTCGGAGGGATATCAGGCCGGAGAGCGTCGAATCAATGCTGAGGCACTACCTGTCTTCAATGCCTGATACCCATCCTGATTTATTCATGAGCTCATATCATGTACTTGGCTTGCAACGACACTGCAAAATCGCCGGCATCTTCACTCGCCTGGCAACACGGGACGCAAAACCGGCCTACCGTGAATATCTGCCCAGGGTGCTCAAATTCATATCACTGAGACTAGGTCACCCACTGGTCATGCCGGTCAGAGAATGGTTTGACCAACACCTCCCCGAAGTGCCTAATCGCGGGTCCATGGCATGACCGCACTGTCTGTAACCGTTGGCCAAACTATCGAGTTAACTTACATTCGCCTTTCATCAAGCGATGCAACACCCGTGGAGACCTTAAGACGTGCAAGAGATCAGTTGGAAAGAATTCGAAATCGTTGAACTGCGCACCGGAACTATTATCAACGTAGAACTGTTTCCGGAGGCAAGAAAACCCGCCTATATCATTCATGCTGATTTTGGATCCGATATCGGAATTCGCAAATCGAGCGCCCAGATCACGGACCTTTACCAACCAGGCGATTTACTGGGTCGTCAGATTATTGGTGTGATCAATTTTCCCGCAAAACAAATCGGCCCCGTGCGTTCTGAGTTTCTCATCACCGGATTCACCCAAACCGATGGTGCAGTGGTGCTCGCACAACCAGAACGTCCTATCGATAACGGACTCAAACTCGCATAGCGAGAAAATCAGAAAACAACATCGCCTGCTTCGACCACCGCTTCGGCACCACACCGTATCTGGGTAGAAAAACCACGCGCGCGCGGCAAAACCTGGCGAACGTAACACCGTGCAGTTGCTATTTTTTCCCGGTTGAAACGAGCGTCGCCCCGCTCACCAACTAAACGCTGTGCCGCAGCACCTGCCGCGCACGCCATTTGCCAACCACCAACAACGGTCCCAAACAACATAAGGTAGTCAAATGCTGCTGCAAAGGGAAATCGTTGATCTCGACCAGCCGATTCCAGTATCCACGCCGTGGCACTCTCCAGATCGGATAACGCCTCTTCAACATCGCCTGCAACATCACTTGCCTCATCACGCGTGTTTCTGATTGACAAAAGATCTTCCCGTATATCGGCAATCACTTCCCTAACCATTTCTCCACCATCTCGCAAAAGTTTGCGTCCCACGAGATCAGACGCCTGAATGCCCGTTGTTCCTTCATAGATCGTTGTGATGCGGGCGTCACGATAGTGTTGCGCCGCGCCAGTTTCCTCCATAAAGCCCATACCCCCATGGACCTGCAGTGCTTGGCTAGCAATCTGGTTTCCAACTTCAGTACTCCAGCCCTTAACAACCGGGATCAGTACGTCGACGCGTCGCTGCTGTTGCTGTCGAACCTGTGCTTCCGGATGCCTTTCCGCACGATCCATTGCCGCTGCCGTACAACAACCGAGGGCACGCATTGCCTCGATCTGACAACGCATTTCCAACAACATCCGTCGAATGTCGGGGTGATTAATGATGGCGACGCGGGGACCGTCTCGCTGACCGATCGATCTACCCTGAATCCGCTCCTTCGAATAAGCCAGTGCCTGCTGATAGGCCCGTTCGGCAATCCCGTAACCTTCAACGCCGACCGCATGGCGCGCAGCGTTCATCATAATAAACATATACTCCAGGCCGCGATGCTCCTCCCCTACCATGTAAGCCACTGCACCCCTATCCCCACCATAGGACATCAACGCCGTTGGGCTGCCATGAATCCCCAATTTATGCTCCAAGGACACGCAGTGCACCTCGTTTCTGGGTCCAGGTTCACCGGCAGAATCCGGAATAAACTTCGGCACGATAAAAAGTGAAATACCTTTGGTGCCTTCCGGGGCATCGGGAGTACGTGCCAAAACGAGATGAATAATATTCTCCGCCAGATCGTGATCACCATACGTGATAAACATCTTCTGGCCTGATAACAAGTAATGTCCGCTCCCCTCCGGCACCGCGATGGCACTGATAGCGCTTAAATCGGAACCCGCCTGAGGTTCTGTCAGATTCATCGTACCCGTCCACTCGCCCCGAACCAGTTTCGACAAATAAACTGACTTCTGCTCCGCGGTACCGATAATGCTAATGGCCTCGGCTGCCGCCTGTGTGAGTAGCAGCCACAGCGCGAAAGACATATTAGAGGCCTCCCACATTTCCTGGACCGCAGTGGAGACGACACGCGGTAACCCCTGGCCGCCAAATTCCGGATCGAACATCAAACCAGTCCATCCCCCGGCAACAAACGTCTGAAAAGCCTCCTGCCAACCCGGCGGCGTCACAACCAAACCGGCTTCGAACCGTGCCCCCACCTCATCCCCGACCCGATTCAGCGGCGCCAGAACTTGCGCGGCCACTTTTCCCGCCTCAGATAAAATGGCATCAACAAGATCAGACTGCACGTCCTCGTAACCCGGCAGTTCACGGATGCTATCCAGATCAGCAAGCTCTTCGAGCACAAACCGAAGATCATCAATCGGTGGCGTGTATGCGGACATCCCTACTCTCCATGTGAGCGCCATAAATGGCACAGATTCTTGTCACACCCATTCTTTCAGGAAACAGATAATCACCCAATCTTAAGTCTCGCGTTGGCGCTGGTCCCAAGCATCAGCGAGCACACATAGAATCTCGAACATCATTGTCGCACCCACTAGGGCTGTATTCCCACTCGGATCGAATGGTGGTGCAACCTCAACGACATCACCACCGATCAGATTTAACCCTTTCAACCCCCGGATCATGAATTGTGCCTCCATGGAACTGAAGCCACCGACTTCCGGTGTTCCTGTCCCCGGTGCGTAAACTGGATCGAGACCATCAACATCAAATGATATGTAGGTCGGCCCTATACCCACCACACGGCGCGCTTCATCGATGACCTGCTTGACACCGAGCTCATAAAACTCCTCCATATAGATCACCCGCATGCCGCTATCATGGCTGAACTTCCATATGTCAGGTTCGTTGACTGATCCACGTATTCCGATTTGTATCGTGCGCTCAGGATCAAGCAGGCCTTCCTCAACCGCCCGCCGGAAAGGAGCACCATGGTGAAACTTGGAACCAAGATAGTCATCCCCAGTGTCACAATGGGCATCAAAATGAACCATGCCAACCGGCCCGGACTTCGTGATAGCCCGCAAAATTGGCAAGGTAATAGAGTGATCGCCCCCAGCAGATAGCGGAGTCACCGATGCTTCGTTTAAGCGTGTGAAAAATGCGGCTATCTCATCAAGACTACTCTCTAGGTGAAATGGCGACTGCACCCACGCATCCCCCACATCAGCGACACGAGCCAAATCATGTGGGCTGATGCCACTGGACTGATGCATCCGACGCATCAAACTCGACTGATTGCGAATCTCCCGTGGGCCATGCCGCGCACCGGGACGATTGGTAACACCGCCGTCAAACGGTACCCCGACTAACCCAATATCCACATTATCCAATGCTTCTTCGTAAGGCGCTCGCAGGAAGGTCGGCACTCCGGTATAACGTGGACGCTGTATCGGATCAGAAAATCCCTCGTATTTATACATCGTTATTCTCCATTCCGTGTATAAGTTTCCACGGCATAATAGGAAGGATAGATTATCCATGATCCCGCGTACCAAATTCGACCCCAAGGTGCCGACTCACAGTACTGTCGATGTTTCACAACTGGCCGACCCTTCGAAATTCTGAACATGACAAATCCTGGTGCTTTCCTTCGCCGTCTGTTTGAGACAGCAGTCAGTGCCGCGGCCCCACATCACGTTGTTGGACCTTACTTACCTTCACCTCCAGCCGGCAGAACGGTTGTGGTGGGCGCGGGAAAAGCGGCGGCTGCCATGGCGAGTGCCGTCGAAACTGCCGCACCAGGGCCAATGGAAGGTATTGTTGTGACACGTTACGGGCATGATGCACCGTGCCACTCAATCGATGTGGTAGAGGCGGGACATCCAATACCGGACGCAATCGGACAAACAACGGCTCAGCGCCTACTCAGGCTTGCAAAATCCCTGACTCCGAACGACCTCCTTTTGTGCTTATGGTCGGGCGGCGGGTCGGCCCTCCTAACGTTACCTGGCTTTGGAGTATCCCTAGAAGATAAACAATTCATAAATCTGCAATTACTCAAGTCGGGCGCTGCAATCACCGAGATTAACTGCGTGCGGAAACACCTTTCAGCCATCAAAGGAGGACGCCTGGCCGAAGCGGCACGTGGGGCACGAATCGAAAGCCTAATTATCTCTGATGTGGCCGGAGATGACCTTGCGGTGATTGCTTCAGGGCCCACTGTCGGCGACCCGACCAGTTGCACCGATGCATTGGGTATCCTCCAACACTACGACATCAATGTACCCTCCACGCTAACCGATATGCTCAAGACCGGTGTCTCGGAAACTCCATGGCCTGACGACCCGCTCTTTGAGAAAACCCGCCATCATATTATTGCATCGGGACAACAATCCTTGACGGCAGCCATGTCGTTGGCGGAGTCGCGGGGATTTCGTGTTATCAGTCTTGGCGATCAGATCGAGGGCGATTCGCGCGAAGTTGCACTTAACCACGCTGCCCAGTTTCGTCAATACATCGCCGGCGACCCGACTCTACCACTCGTCATGTTCTCCGGCGGCGAGACCACCGTGACAGTGCGCGGTCAGGGCCGCGGAGGACCAAATCGTGAGTTTCTCCTCGCGCTGGCGTTAGAACTCGATGCCGATCCCACGATCTGGGCGCTGGCAGGTGATACCGATGGCATCGATGGTAGCGACGATGACGCCGGCGCTGTGATTAGTCCGGACACCCTACCACGCGCTGCGCTTCTTGGTGTCGATGCAAAAGGCGCACTCGAAACCAACAATGTCGGGCAGTTTTTTTACGCTATCGGCGACAACCTAACTACCGGCCCCACTCGAACAAATGTTAATGACTTCAGAGCGTTGCTATATCAACCCGATACTTGATCTAGCCAACATTTACCTCGACTCTCCAGGAGTACTGATAGATGGGAAACAGACTAAGCAAAATATATACACGCACCGGTGATGATGGCACCACCGGCCTTGGAGACGGCTCACGAGTGCCAAAAACTGATCCTCGAGTAGAGGCTATGGGTGCGATCGATGAGTTAAATAGCGTTATTGGCCTAGTGATGACCGAAACGCTACCTGATGACATTAGTCAGTGTTTCACCGGAATTCAACACACCTTGTTTGATCTTGGTGGCGAACTCAGCATCCCTGGTTACAGTCTGGTCAAGGCTCAAGATGTGACACGCCTAGAAGAAACGCTAGACAAACTGAACACGCATTTGACGCCACTAAAAGAATTTATCCTGCCTGGCGGTTGTCGAAGTGCCGCGTTTTGTCATCAGGCCAGGAGTGTCTGCCGGCGCGTGGAGCGCCGTCTGTTTGCAGTCAACGACGAAACCCCCGTATCAGAAACAGGCCTTGCTTACGTCAATCGATTGTCTGATCTCTTGTTTGTAACCGCACGAAGTCTGAATCGTGCGTCTGGACACTCTGACGTCCTGTGGCACCATGAACGTGAAGTTCCATGAACTCCCTCGACTCCACAGTTAATACCCTGACTAATGCCGACACCTCAAGAGAATATCATCGCATCGCGACGGCACCGCGCCCAGTCAAAACATGGCCCTGGATCTGATTTTCTATCCGGTGCAATGTCACTGTGCCCAAAGAGATGGTCTGCCGTCACCGCTGGAAACTCCCGTATCAATGACTGATTGAGTCGAGCTAAAGACTGATATTGGGCCTCTTCGTAGGGGTTTTTATCAGTTCCCTCAAGTTCAACACCGATGGAAAAGTCGTTTACAGCAGTCCGGCCCAGACAAGAGGAAATTCCGGCATGCCAGGCCCGCATAGTGACTGGAACGAATTGGAAGATTTCCCCGTCACGACGAATCAAAAAATGGGCCGAGACTTTGAGTCCTTTGAGCGGGAAAAAACTAGGGTGCGCATTGATATCGAGCTGATTAAGGAACAATCGAATCACCGCATCCCCACCAAATTGCCCGGCAGGAAGGCTGATGCCGTGAAGCACAATGACCTCTACTTGAGCGCCGTCAGGCCGGGCATCACAATTCGGTGAAAGATATGGGCGGGGCCCGGAGACCCATCCGGTCTCACTGTCAACGGGAAATAACGCGTCGTTGGTCAATTGCATTTACCCCCCTTACCCCATCGCCGGAGATTTAAGAAAGGTTACCCGATCGACATTTCTTATACACCGTATTGGTGAGCCGTTCGCGATCAGAATGCGGCCAGCGCTAGTGTCATAGCGGAGTCACTACACTTCGACTGCTTCGCCACGCCACCCGAACGCGGAAGAAGTTCTACGAGTGCGTCAGTTAACTAGCGCTGCCCCCAGCCGTTTCAGTTGGCTGATCTACCAGTTGAACATAAGCCATGGGAGCATTATCGCCGCGTCGAAAACCACACTTGAGTATCCTGGTGTAGCCACCCGGTCGCGCCTTGTATCGTGGCGCCAACTCATCGAATAGTTTGCCGACAATATCCTTGTCACGGAGCCGTGCAAAAGCGAGGCGTCGACGCGCCATCGTTGGACTCTTAGCCATCGTAATCAGCGGCTCGGCAACGCGGCGTAACTCCTTGGCCTTTGGCAACGTAGTCCGTATCTGTTCGTGACGAAACAATGACACGGCCATATTTCTAAACATGGCTTGCCGATGACTTGACGTTCGGCCGAGTTTACGGCCGCTTTTCTGGTGGCGCATTCGAACAATCCCCGACTAAACTAGTGCAGGCCCTCGTGGGCATCGCGCTGTAATGATGCTGGAGGCCAATTTTCAATTTTGACTCCCAGCGACAGTCCCCGACTGGCGAGTACATCCTTTATTTCCGTCAGAGATTTCTTACCAAGATTGGGCGTCTTGAGAAGCTCTACCTCAGTTCTCTGAACCAGATCACCAATGTAATAGATATTCTCCGCTTTCAGACAATTTGCCGAGCGGACCGTTAACTCCAAATCATCCACGGTTCGAAGTAAATAAGGATCAACATGTTCCTGTGCTGGATCAGTCGTTGTGCGCTGCGATTCCTCAAGCCTTACAAAGACGGAAATTTGCTCATGCAGAATCGTTGCAGCAGTCCGTACCGCCTCTTCTGGGTCAATGGTCCCATTGGTCTCCAAATCAATAACCAGTTTGTCCAGGTCCGTGCGCTGCTCAACTCGGGCATTTTCGACCACATAGGAGACTCGCCGCACCGGACTGTAGGATGCATCGAGTTTCAGCGCGCCGATGGTCAGCGCCTCGTCCTCGTCCCTGTTCGACTCAACCACCTGATAGCCCCGCCCGGTCGTAACAGTCAGGGTCATATTCAGCTCCCCATCACCGGATAGGTTTGCCAGAACATGATTCGGATCAACGATCTCAACATCATGATCGAGCTGTATATCAGCAGCGGTTACCGCACCCTCGCCCTTTCGACTGAGATGCAGAACCGCTTCTTGGCGAGTGTGCATCCGAATTGCTAACCCCTTCAGATTGAGCAGTATATCGATGACGTCCTCCTGCACACCGTCAATAGCCCCGTATTCATGGAGCACGCCATCAATCTTGACCTCTGTTACAGCCGCCCCCGGCAGGGAGGAAAGGAGAATTCTGCGCAGCGCATTGCCGAGGGTATAGCCGAAGCCACGTTCAAGTGGCTCTAGCGTCACACGCGCACGCGCATCATTAATGTTTTCAACTGAAATCACGTTTGGCTTTAGGAAATCAGAACTCGAAACTTGCATCAGCACCTGTCCTCGTTAAATCTGAGAAAAACGAATTTGACGCTATCCACATAGTGGAGCGCCGAAAATTATCTGGAATACAACGCTACCACTAAGGCTTCATTAATGTCTTGCGACAAATCCATACGTTCTGGACACACCTTGAAAGTACCCTTTATAGCTTTGACATCAACATCCACCCAGGACACAAACCCAACTTGTTCCGCGATCTCCATCGCAGCCTTAATCCGCAACTGGATCTTGCTCTTTTCTCGAATTTCTATCTCATCGCCAACTGCCACTTGATAAGAAGGAATGTTCACACGGCGCCCGTTAACAATCACCGCATTATGAGTCACTAACTGCCGCGCCTCGGCTCGAGTAATCGCAAAACCCATTCGAAACGTCACATTATCAAGACGCGATTCGAGTAACTGCAGTAGCAGTTCACCAGTGGAACCAGTCCGTCGAGAAGCTTCCTGATAATAGTTACGGAACTGCTTCTCCATGATGCCATAAATGCGACGAAGTTTTTGCTTCTCTCGGAGTTGAGTCCCGTAAACTGTCACTCGCGGTCGGCGCCCGCCCGCTTTAAATCCAGGTGGTCGATCAAACTTACACTTCGAATCAAGCGGTCGTATCGGACTTTTCAGGAACAGGTCTGTTCCTTCACGCCGAGCCAGCTTACAGGTTGGTCCTCTATATCGAGCCATTAGCCAAATTCTCCAACTAGACGCGTCGGCGCTTGGGGGGCCGACAGCCGTTATGTGCGATTGTGGTTGCATCGGAAATCGTATTAATTTCGAACCCCAGTGCATTGAGGGCACGAACTGACGAGTCTCTTCCTGGACCCGGTCCTTTTATACGGATATCAAGCTGCTGCATCCCCATATCTCGAGCGACCTTTCCAGCCGTTTCAGCAGCGACTTGGGCTGCGAAAGGCGTACTCTTTCGACTGCCCCTGAAACCGGCTCCACCCGCAGTTGCCCAAGATACCGCATCGCCGTGCCGATCCGTAATTGTAATGATTGTGTTGTTAAAAGTGGCGTGAATGTGGGCAATGCCCTCGACAACAACACGTCTAGCTTTCACTTTCGAACGTTTTTTTGGTTTCGCCTTCGCCATGATAGGTTCTCGTTATTTCTTGATGGGTCGGCGCGGCCCCTTACGGGTACGAGCATTGGTTGAGGTTCGTTGACCCCGCACGGGCAAGCCTCGTCGATGACGCAGCCCCCGATAACAACCGAGATCCATTAAACGCTTGATATTCATCGACACCTCACGCCGCAAGTCGCCCTCGATCTGGAAGTTGGCGACAGCTGAACGCAATCGGTCCGCATCCTCATCAGACAATTCGAAGACCTTGGTTGACGGCACTACTGCGGCTACATCGCAGATTTTCCGTGCCCGAACGCTACCCACGCCATAGATCGATGTCAAAGCAATTCCGACATGCTTATTGGGCGGCAGATTAATCCCGGCTATACGGGCCATTAGTCATCTCCTCGAGTGGTCAGTTCGCTGATCGAACCAACCCATTGCGTAATATTTTCTTGACTCACACTCAGCACTCTAGTTGGACCAACATTTGCAAATTCTAAGTTCATTATCCCTGACGCTGCTTATGCCGCGGATCACTGCAAATGACCCGCACGACACCTTTGCGCCGAACGACCTTGCAGTGACGACAGATTTTCTTAACCGAAGCACGTACTTTCATAATACTGTCTCCATATTTTTTCCCACTTCTGCCTCGTTCATCATCGAATCGCGCCTAAACCACCACCGACCAGGGACGTTTTTCGCATCAAACTTTCGTACTGACGCGACATTAGATACGACTGGACTTGTGACATGAGGTCCATCATGACCACGACAATAATCAGCAAAGAGGTCCCGCCAAAATAGAACGGCACACTCCATTTCACAATCATAAATTCTGGAATTAGGCAAACAATCGTAAGATACACGGCACCAGCGAGCGTTAACCGAGACACCACTTTGTCGATGTACTGAGCACTCTGTGTCCCTGGCCGAATCCCAGGGATAAACGCTCCCGATTTCTTTAAGTTGTCTGCAATTTCGGTCGGATTGAAAACCAACGCTGTATAGAAAAAGCAAAAGAACAAAATCATTCCTGAGTACAGCAGCGCGTAAATAGGCTGCCCCGGACCGAGTGTCGTGGCGATGTCGCGCAACCAGCCCATTCCTTCCGCCTGACCGAACCAACTTCCGAGGCTCGCCGGAAACAGAATAATGCTGGATGCAAATATCGGTGGAATAACACCGGCCATATTGAGTTTCAATGGCAAATGACTGGTCTGCCCAGCCATCATCCGCCGTCCTTGTTGCCGCTTTGCATAATTGACGGTAATCCGACGCTGGCCACGCTCTACGAACACAACGACTCCTGTAATCACTATGGCTCCGACAAACAGCGCCAACACACCCAGTGGCGAGAAACTGCCTGTTCGTGCGAGTTCCAGTGTGCCAGCGACCGCAGCTGGCAATCCGGCAACGATACTGCCGAAAATAATTAACGAGATACCGTTGCCGATTCCTCGCTCGGAAATCTGCTCGCCCAACCAAACCAGGAACATGGTGCCGGTCACGAGGCTTGCCACCGTGGTGATCTTGAAGCCGAGTCCCGGGATCAGAACAACCGGCCCTCCGCCTGCCATCTGTCCTTCGATTGCGATCGCAATCCCGAGGGCCTGAAATGTTGCCAGCACCACGGTGCCGTACCGAGTGTACTGTGTGATTTTTCGACGGCCTGCCTCGCCCTCTTTTTTCAACTGTTCGAGTTGTGGAATAACAGCGCTCATCATCTGCATGATGATCGATGCTGATATATAAGGCATCACTCCCAGAGCAAAGATCGATAGCCGAGTGAGCGCCCCACCAGAGAACATATTGAATACGTCGATGATCGAGCCGCGGGTCTGTTCGAATAGCGCCGCTACTGCGACCGGATCCACACCCGGCACCGGGATATGAGTACCCAATCGGAAAACGACCATTGCCCCCAAAACAAACAAAATCCGCTGCCGGAGTTCCGTTAATTTTCCGAGTCCTGCTAGTGCCGAGATCGCCATACTTCAACTCTCCACACGGCCCCCGGCCTGCTCAATCGCTTCACGCGCGCCCTTTGTCGCGCTGATACCACGCAATACCACAACCCGTTCAATCTTTCCCGACGCGATCACTTTGGCGCGTATCGTATTACGATTAACGATGCCTGCTGCCTTCAAAGCGCTTAAATCGACATCACTATTTTCTAACTGGCCAAGTTCGTGCAGTCTCACCTCCGCCACTCGTCGCCGCGTCAAGGAACGAAAACCACGTTTCGGTACCCGCCGTTGCAACGGCATCTGTCCACCTTCAAAACCGATTTTAATACTCCCTCCTGAGCGCGATTTCTGGCCTTTGAACCCACGCCCACCCGTCTTACCGATACCTGAACCAGGACCCCGGCCACGCCGTGTCCGCTTAGGTCGAGACCCGTCTGCCGGCTTAAGATCGTTTAACCGCATACTAATCCTCCTCAACACGCACTAGATGCATGATCTTATTGATCATTCCACGCACCGCGGGTGTGTCTTCAATCTCCACCGTCTGGCGCATCTTGCGTAGGCCAAGACCATGGACAGTCGCCAATTGCTTGGCGCCACGCCCATATTTGCTGCGCACCAATGTGACCCTTAACCGTTTATCTGTCATTGCGACTCCTCAGATAAGCCAAAACAGATCATGCTGAGACCTGGTTAGCAACCTTGCCGCGACGAGCTGCCACTTCTTCTGGACTGCGCATTCGACGTAGACCATCGATCGTTGCACGAGCTACGTTAACCGGATTTGTTGTGCCAATCACTTTCGCGAGAACATCACGAACACCAACTGCGTCAAAAATTGCCCTCATCGTTCCACCCGCGATCACGCCAGTGCCTTCCGATGCCGGTCGAATGACGACTCTTGCGGCACCGTGCTGCCCAACAATCGGGTAATGGACACTGCCGTTGCGAAGATTCACCTTGATCATTCGCCGCCGTGCATCCTCCATCGCTTTTTGCACTGCAAGAGGCACTTCACGCGCCTTAGCACGACCGATGCCGACTCGACCTTGACCATCACCAACAACAGTGAGTGCAGAGAAACTAAAGATACGTCCCCCTTTAACCACTTTCGCTACCCGCCGAATGTTGATCAGTTGTTCATGCAGGCCTGAGTTATCCGCTGCTTGGTGATTTGATTTTTCTGCCATGAATATATTCGCCCTTAAAATATCAGAACTGAAGCCCACCTTCTCTTGCTGCGTCTGCCAACGCCTTTACCCGACCGTGGTACTTGTAACCGGACCGGTCGAAAGAAACCCGACTGACGCCCGACGCCATCGCCCTGTCGGCTAAGCGCTTACCCACCGCCTGAGCAGCTGCGACGTTACCACCATACTTAATCTGGTCCCGCAATTCGCGTTCTGTTGTCGATGCGCTGACTATCACCTGGGCCTTGCCCTCATCGATTATCTGTGCGTAAACATGCCGTGGAGACCGATACACACACAGGCGATACGACCCTAGACGCTTAATGCGGGCCCGCGTCCTGGTTGAGCGTCTTAACCTGGCTTTTTTCTTATTAAACATGTTCTCAAATTCTTAAACTGTGGTTACGCTTTCTTCGCCTGCTTTCGACGGACCTGCTCATCGGCATAACGCACACCCTTGCCCTTGTAGGGCTCAGGCGGGCGAAATCTACGAATTTCAGCAGCCGTCTGACCGACCAATTGCTTATCCGTGCCCGAAACGACTATTTCGGTCTGGCTCGGAGTTTCAACCGAAACGCCCTTAGCAATCTGATAGACCACTGGGTGGGAAAACCCCAGGCTCAGATTCAATGAACTCCCTTGGGCCTGCGCTCGGTAACCAATACCTACGAGTGTTAACTTTTTCTCGTAACCGACAGATACACCGGTAACCATGTTGCTAACCAGTGCACGCATAGTCCCAGCCATAGCCATCGCACTATCGCCTGTTGATGCCGCTAATCGAATCTGATTGTCCTCGTGCACCATGTCGACGGTCGGATGCAAATTGAGTGATAACTCACCTTTTGGACCTTTTACTTGGATATGTCGTCCGCTCATTTTTACTTCAACGCCCGACGGCAGATCGACTGGGTTTTTGGCTACGCGTGACATCTAACTCGGCCTCCCGTTCGATAGGTAAAAACTATTAGCTGATACATTATTGTGAGTCTCTCGATCAACACACTCGGCACAAAACTTCGCCGCCCAACCCTTCAGTGCGGGCCTGTTTATCAGTCATCAACCCACGTGAGGTCGATATGACCACAATGCCCAAACCACCATTAGCAGATGGCAGTTCATCTGTCCCGCAATACACTCGCCAACCTGGCTTGCTGACCCGCGTCAACTCCTCGATCACCGGCTCACCTTGATAATACTTAAGGGTGACATTGAGGGTCGGTTTGTTGTCAACCTCGGTCAACTCCCAACCCGTAACAAACCCCTCGTCAACAAGCACTTTAGCGATAGCGGTCTTCGCCTTTGAAGACGGCATGGTAATTGTTGACTTGCCTGCCGACAGGCCGTTACGAATCCGAGTCAACATATCGGCAATCGGATCAGACATGCTCATAAGTTCTATCGACTCCCCTTGCTCACCAACTGGCCTTGATGACGCCTGGCGCTTCTCCACGCAAGACAATTTCCCGAAGGATGTTCCGACTTAATCCAAAACGACGAAAAAAACCTCTCGGTCTACCGGTCAAGGCACACCGATTCCGTTGCCGACTTCGTGAAGAGTCGCGGGGCAATCGTTGAAGACTCATCATCGCCTCACGTCGCTCTTCTTCGCTCAACCCCTCGTCAAGCACCTGCCGCTTCAACTTTGCGCGCTCATCAGCATACTGTTGCTCAAGTTTTTTGCGCTTCACTTCACGCGCAACCATCGATTTCTTTGCCATATCAGGCGATCCTTATCTAATTAGTTACGCAGCGGAAAATTGAATGCCCTTAATAGCGCTTCCGCTTCCGCATCAGTTTTCGCCGATGTGGTTATCGCTATGTCCAACCCGCGAATTGTGTCGATCTTGTCATAGTCAACTTCGGGGAAAATGATCTGTTCCTTACAACCCAAACTGTAGTTTCCGCGCCCATCGAACGCCCGCTCGGAAAGGCCCCGGAAATCACGCGTTCGGGGCAATGCCACAGAAATCAATCGATCAAGAAATTCATACATCCGTTCCCGACGGAGAGTGACCTTACAGCCAATCGGCCATCCTTCCCTCACCTTAAACGCCGCAACAGACTTCCGCGCCTTTGTGATGATAGGTTTTTGCCCAGCGATCTTGGTGAGATCATTGACTGCCGATGCCATCACATTCTTGTCAACCAACGCCTCACCCACTCCCATATTTAGGGTGACCTTCTGGAACCGGGGAACTTGCATAATGCTCTTATACTTGAACTGTTCATACAACGCCGGCACCACGGTAGCCCGGTAATAGTCTTCTAGCCTCGTCATTTCGTCGTGCCTAATCTTTAATCTTGATCAATGACTTCACCATCTGACTTGAAAAAACGCACCTTGCGTCCATCTTCAAGCCACTTAATACCGATACGGTCACCCTTGCTCGAGTTCGGGTTGTACACAGCGACATTCGACAGGGCGACCGGCATCTCTTTCTGAATGATCCCACCCGTCTCACCCTTATTGGGATTGGGTCGAACGTGTTTCTTGACCACATTAACGCTGTCGACCAACACCTGACGGTCATTCAATATTCGCAACACGGTTCCCCGCTTTCCTTTGTCCCGGCCAGCAAGAACGATGACATCGTCACCCTTAATAATCTTATTCATACTGAGGCGTCCATAATTCTGTTCATCACGGCGCCTCTAGAGCACCTCTGGCGCGAGCGAAATAATCCGCATGAACTTTTCTGTTCTCAGTTCCCGGGTTACCGGTCCGAAAATACGGGTTCCAATCGGCTGCAACTGAGGGTTGAGCAGTACCGCTGCATTGCGGTCAAAACGGACCAGAGATCCATCTGCTCTCCGCACTCCATGCCGGGTGCGCACTACTACTGCGTCGAACAACTCACCCTTTTTCACACGGCTGTTTGGTATTGCCTCTTTTATAGTGACCTTAATCACATCGCCCACTCCGGCATAACGGCGTTTGGAACCGCCGAGCACCTTAATGCACTGGATGCGTCGGGCACCGCTATTGTCAGCCACGTCTAGCATGGTCTGTACCTGAATCATCCCTCGCCTCCCTGGCGAGATCGGCCAACGACCTCGACAACCTGCCAGTTCTTGGTCTTTGACAAGGGGCGACACTCCTTAAGCAAAACGGTATCGCCGTCACGACATTCATTGCTCTCGTCATGAACATGCAATTTGGTTGAGCGTCGGATGTATTTCTTATACAACGGATGCTGCAATCGCCGCTCCACCAAAACAGTGACGGTCTTGTCCATTTTACAACTGATAACGCGCCCCCTTACGGTGCGTCCCCCCGGCGCCGTGCTCACCTGACCGACATCACTTGGCTCATGATCACTCATGCACTACTCCTGTCAATTTCAGTCATACGCGTCTTTATGCGGGCAATATCTCGGCGCACACTCTTAAATCTGGAGGGATTGGCCAGCTGTCCAGTCCCACGCTGCATCCGAAGATTAAACTGCTCTTTTCGCAACTCAAGCAATTCCGACTCCAACTCGGTTGTCGACAACGAGGGAATTTTCTCTTTATCTGCCATATCAAGCAGCCTGACGCTTCACAAAGGAAGTGGTGATGGGGAGTTTGGCACCCGCCAAGCGCAATGCTTCTCGTGCAAGAGGCTCGCCTACGCCCTGAAGTTCGTATAGCACCATCCCAGGCTGAACCAACGCAACCCAATATTCAGGATTACCCTTCCCCTTGCCCATCCGCACTTCCAGCGGCTTCTTTGATATTGGCTTATCAGGAAACACTCGAATCCAGACTCGAGCACCGCGTTTCACGTAACGGTTGATCGCTCGACGTGCGGCTTCAATCTGTCGCGAGGTAAGCCGGCCTCTACCCGTACATTTAAGTCCGTACTCACCGAAACTGACACGATTGCCGCGTTGCGCTAAGCCCCGATTGCGACCCTTTTGTTGTTTCCTGTATTTAGTTCTTTTCGGCTGCAGCATGACCCTGGTATTCCGTCTGTCAATTATTCCTGTTGATGCGATGCCCGCTAGGCAGCGGCGGTCGGAGTCTCAGTTTCTTCTTGCTCATCGGCCGGCATGATTTCACCGTTGAAGATCCATACCTTCACACCGATAACACCATAAGTCGTGTGCGCTTCAGAAAAACCATAATCCACATCTGCTCTTAGGGTATGCAATGGCACGCGACCCTCGCGATACCACTCTGTCCGAGCAATTTCCGCTCCGTTTAGACGACCAGCCACCATTACCTTGATGCCCTGAGCGCCCAGGCGCATTGCATTTTGCACGGCCCGGCGCATGGCACGACGGAACATGATTCGTTTAACCAACTGTTGACAGATGTTGTCAGCTACCAGCCTTGCATCCAATTCTGGCTTCCTGATCTCTTCAACAGAAACCTGCACTGGGCCCCCATTCATTGCCATCAACGCTCTGCGCAGACGCTCAATATCCTCGCCCTTTTTACCAATCACGATACCGGGTCTCCCGGTATGTAGAGTTACGTTTAGAGAGGTTCCCGCACGCAGCAACTCAATCCTGCTGACTGCCGCGTTCGACAATCTGTCACGGAGAAAGCGCCTAACTTTCTGATCGGCGACCAAATTCGTCGCATAATTCTTACCCGTTGCAAACCACTTTGCGTCCCAGTCCCGGATAATGCCGAGGCGAAAGCCAATTGGGTGGACCTTCTGACCCATTTAATTACCCCTCCTCTTTTCGTCACTGACCGTGACAGTAATATGGCTGGTGCGCTTAATAATCGTTGCCGCACGACCCTTTGCTCGTGCCCTCCATCGTTTCATTACCGGTCCTTCATCAATCATGATCGAATGCACTCGCAACTCATCGATATCGGCACCTTCGTTATGCTCGGCATTGGCAATAGCCGACTCAAGCGCCTTACGGATGGGCAATGCGGCTTTCCGTGGGCTGAACTGAAGCAACTCCAGCGCTCGTGCTACGGGTTGGCGGCGAACCTGG
This sequence comes from uncultured Gammaproteobacteria bacterium, assembly GCA_905612355.1. GTDB lineage: Bacteria > Pseudomonadota > Gammaproteobacteria > Arenicellales > UBA868 > UBA11791. The sequence continues at coordinate 40,900 of CAJQRU010000059.1, read as the reverse complement.
TCCGCAACAAGCCGACACTTCTGTGGAGAAATGCGAATGTACTTGGCAAGTGCTTTGACTTCCATTATGGGGTCCGTTACTTGGCCTTGCGGTCTGCCGCATGGCTCCTAAATGTACGAGTGGCTGCAAACTCACCCAACTTATGGCCCACCATGTTTTCAGTAACGAGGACCGGAATATGCTGGCGACCGTTATGGACCCCAAACGTAAGACCGACAAATTCTGGCATCACCACTGAACGGCGCGACCAGGTGCGGATTGGGCGTCTCGACCCCGCACCGCGAGCTGCCATCGCTTTCGTCCATAAATGGCCATCCACAAAAGGGCCCTTTTTAACTGATCTGGGCATGGCTACTTTCTCCTACGCCGGCGCATAATCATGCTGTCGGTTCGCTTGTTGTGTCTTGTTCTGTGTCCTTTGGTAGGGACACCCCAAGGGGTAACCGGGTCACGCCCACCAGAGGTCTTCCCCTCTCCGCCACCGTGCGGGTGATCTACCGGATTCATCGCTACTCCTCGCACAGTAGGCCGAATTCCCCGCCATCGCTTGGCACCTGCCTTACCCAATTTTCGCAGTGAGTTTTCCTGGTTACCCACCTCACCCACCGTAGCAGAACAGTTCACGTGAATCCTGCGCATTTCACCGGAACGCAGTCTCAACAAAGCATACTGCCCTTCGCGCCCCACGTACTGAGCGGAGACACCCGCCGAACGGGCCAGTTGCGCACCCTTTCCAGGTTTCAGTTCGATACAGTGAACAACGGTTCCAATGGGTATGCTTCGCAACGGTAAACTATTACCAGCGCGAATGGCCGCTTCAGACCCGGATTCAACACGATCACCTGCCGTTAAACCCCGCGGAGCGACGATGTAGCGGCGCTCGCCATCAGCATACAGCAACAACGCGATGTGTGCGCTACGATTCGGATCATACTCCAAACGCTCTACCCGAGCCGACACACCTATCTTGTTTCTCTTGAAGTCAATAAGTCGATAATGGCGTTTGTGCCCACCACCACGATGCCGCACAGTGATGCGACCCATGTTGTTACGTCCATCTATCGTCTTCTTCGGCACCACCAGTGGAGCATAGGGTCGCCCTTTGTGAAGTTCGGGCGAGACAACTTTAACCATGCCACGACGGCCTGGTGATGTCGGTTTTTGTCTGATCAGTGGCATTTTTTTTAAATCACCTAACCCATGATTGGATTAATAAGGTCAAGCCCCCGAACCCAGGAAATCGATATCATCGCCCGCCGCGAGCCGCACATAAGCCTTTTTCCAGTTATTTCGCTTACCGGGAGTTTTCCCAAATCGCTTAATTTTTCCGCGCACGTTCAACACCTGTATTGCCGTAACCGATACATCGAATAATTTCTCTACCGCCTCTCGCACTTCGGCTTTGGTCGCATTTTCCAACACCTCGAAAACAACTTGTCGATTAGCTTCCGCAGCATTAGTGCTCTTCTCCGATATCACTGGGCGAAGCAAAATCTGATGCATCCGTTCCGCATTCATTGCAGTGACAACTCCAATTTTTTCAGTGCGGCCGACGTCAATATCACGGTATCGTGATCAATCAAACTGACAGGGTCAATGTGCGCAACCTCAGATGCATTAACGCCCACGACATTGCGACAAGCCAAGGCGAGAGACTCATGGTGCTCGGCTGTGACAAGCAAAATTCTTCGCTTGTCAACGAGGTCTAACTGCTTAAGGAGCGCAATCAATAGGCGTGTTCTCGGCTCGTCAAGCTCGATGGCGTCACACAGTCGCAACCGATCTTGGCGTAGGAGTTCCGACAAAATCGAGCGGAGTGCGACACGGTATGCTTTGCGATTTACTTTCTGCGCATAACTACGGGTGCTGGCGGCAAATATCGTGCCACCGCCACGCCACAAGGGACTCCGAATCGTGCCAGCCCGAGCGCTACCTGTACCTTTCTGCCGAAATGGCTTTCGCCCACCGCCTCGTACTCGTGACCTGTTTTTCTGTGCGCTGGTTCCAGCGCGCCCACCAGCCAGGTAAGCCGTTACCACCTGATGGACCAAAGGCTCTTTAAACGGCACACCAAACACAGTTTCATCCACCGCAACCGTGCTGGACGGATTGCCATCTGCTTGTATGACGGGGAGATCCATTAAAGTCATCCCTGATCTTGTTCGACTGCCGGCGCTGGGCTGACAGTCGTACCTTTCGATTTCACCGATGGTTCAATGACAAGATCAAACCCGCGGGGTCCCGGTACCGAACCCCGAATAAGGACGAGATTGCGCTTACTGTCCACCCGAACCACCGTTAGGTTTTGCTGGGTGCGATTCACATTACCCATGTGACCCGCCATTTTCTTTCCTTTAAAAACTCGCCCAGGATCCTGATTCTGTCCGATCGAACCCGGCTTCCGGTGCGCTTTTGAGTTGCCATGGGTCGCTCGACCACCACGAAAACCATGTCGTCGCATCACTCCGGCAAACCCGCGACCCTTAGTTGTACCTTGAACATCAACACTCTGGCCAACCTCTAACATATCAGGGCCGATCGCGCTCCCCAACTCATAGGCCGCCGCAACATCGGCATCCACTCGAAACTCCCACGTCCCACGGCCCGGCTCAACGTTCGCGGCCGCGTAGTGCCCCTTTAACCCTTGGCTGACACGGCCAGGACGCCGACTACCGACTGTAACCTGCAAAGCGCAGTAACCATCTCGATCGAGGCCTTTGACCTGCGTCACATAATTCGGCTCCACCTCCACCACGGTAACCGGCGTAGATCGACCAGCATCATCGAATATGCGGGTCATCCCCACCTTCTTTCCTATGATACCGAGTGCCATGATTGATCCTTTGTCCTGTGCTTCGCTGACCTGAATTAACCCAATTTGATCTCGACATCAACGCCCGCAGCGAGATCAAGCTTCATCAATGCATCGACCGTCTTATCGGTCGGCTCAACAATGTCCATAATCCGCTTGTAAATTCGTATTTCCATCTGGTCACGAGAGCTCTTGTATTTATGCGGAGAACGAAGCAGGTTGTAACGCTCCTTCTTTGTCGGCAGAGGAATTGGCCCGCGCACAATCGCACCAGTCCGCCGAGCGGTATCGACGATTTCCTGAGCTGATCGATCAATCATTCGATGATCAAACGCTTTTAACCGGATCCTAATCTTCTGATTTGCTACGTTCGCTGCCATGAATTTTCTCTTAAATTAGCCCATCATTGCGTGAGTGTTGCCAAACCACTTTCACTCAATGACACTAGCGACGACGCCGGCACCTACTGTTCGACCACCTTCTCGAATGGCAAACCGTAAACCCTCTTCCATCGCAATCGGCGCAATTAACTTCGCCTTAAGATTTACATTGTCACCGGGCATCACCATCTCCACTCCCTCTGCTAACTCACACTGACCGGTCACATCGGTCGTACGAAAATAGAACTGGGGACGATACCCTTGGAAAAATGGCGTATGACGACCACCTTCATCCTTCGATAACACGTAAATCTCCGCCTCAAATACCGTGTGCGGCGTGATTGAACCAGGCTTCGATAACACTTGGCCCCGTTCAACCTCTTCCCTCTTAACACCGCGCAATAATACACCCACGTTGTCACCCGCTTGACCTTCATCAAGCAACTTCCTGAACATCTCTACCCCCGTACAGGTCGTTTTCACCGTGTCTTTAATACCAACAATCGCTACCTCTTCACCGACCTTTACTACACCCCTCTCAATTCGACCAGTCACTACCGTGCCACGGCCAGAAATTGAAAAAACATCCTCAATCGGCATTAAAAATGCACCGTCTATTGCCCGCTCAGGCTCCGGAATATAAGAATCCAGCGCCTCTGCCAAACGAATGATCGACTCCTCACCCTGCTCCGAGGCCTCACCTTCCAATGCCTTCAACGCCGAACCAGTAATGATCGGCGTGTCATCGCCTGGAAAATCGTAACTCGTCAGTAGATCGCGTACCTCCATCTCTACCAACTCCAACAACTCCTCATCGTCCACCATATCGACCTTGTTCAGGTACACCACGATATAGGGCACACCCACCTGCCGAGCTAACAGAATATGCTCACGCGTCTGTGGCATCGGCCCGTCTGCTGCTGATACTACCAAAACCGCACCGTCCATCTGCGCCGCTCCGGTAATCATATTCTTTACATAATCCGCATGTCCCGGGCAATCTACATGTGCGTAATGGCGCGCCTCTGTCTCATACTCTACATGAGCCGTCGCTATCGTAATCCCTCGCTCACGTTCCTCCGGCGCATTGTCAATCTCGTCAAATGCCTTGACATCACCGCCATATTTCGCCCCCAACACCCGCGTAATCGCCGCTGTCAGCGTCGTCTTGCCATGATCAACATGACCGATCGTGCCAACATTGACATGCGGCTTCGTTCGTTCAAATTTCTCTTTCGCCACTGCTTGATCCCCACATTAAATGATTAATGTCTGTTCGAGTAAAATATTTCCGCCCTAACTCGCTTTCTTCATCACTACCTCAGTCACACTCACCGGCGCTGTCATGTAACATCCAAATTCCATCGAGTAAGTCGCTCGTCCCTGGGTTGCAGATCGCAAAGATGTCGCGTAGCCAAACATCTCGGCAAGCGGCACATCTGACCGCACTATCTTTCCCGACGGCACATCCTCAATCTCAACAATCACGCCTCGCCGCGAATTGATGTCACCAGTAACAGCACCCATATAGTCTTCAGGCGTGACCACTTCGACACGCATGATCGGCTCCAATAATTCCGGCGCGGCACGCATACTTGCTTCTCGAAATGCTTGAATCGCAGCTGCTTTGAACGCGTGCTCTGAAGAATCGACTTCATGATACGACCCATCGAATAATGTTGTTTTTACGTCGATTACTGGGTAACCCGCCACAACACCCGCTTCCATCGCTTCGCTAACGCCCTTCCTTACCGCTGGGATGTATTCCTTTGGCACCGAACCACCCTTAATCGCATCAACGAATTCAAACCCGGCTCCTGGTTCCGAGGGCTCCACTCGGAGATGGACATGGCCGTACTGCCCACGCCCGCCCGTCTGCTTCGCGTGCTTGTATTCTTGTTCGATCATGCGGCCCACGGTTTCTCGGTAAGCCACTTGAGGCTTACCTATGTTGGCATCTACAGCGAACTCTCGCCGTAACCGATCGACGATGATATCGAGGTGCAATTCGCCCATTCCGGAGATAATGGTCTGTCCCGATTCTTCATCTGAGGAAACCTTGAAAGACGGATCCTCCTGAGCTAACTTACTCAGAGCAACACCTAATTTTTCCTGATCAGATTTGGTCTTCGGTTCCACAGCCTGCGAAATAACAGGCTCAGGGAAATCCATCTGTTCCAACACAATATAATTGTCAGGATCACACAATGTGTCCCCCGTAGAAACATTCTTTAGCCCCACCGCGGCCGCGATATCACCCGCCCGGACCTCCTTCACTTCTTCCCGCGAATTAGCGTGCATCTGCAGAATACGACCAATTCTCTGTTTCTTACCTTTAACAGGGTTGAGCACGGTATCACCCGTTTTCAAAACACCAGAATAAACACGGAAAAATACCAGCTGACCGACAAACGGATCCGTCATGATCTTAAACCCAAGTGCCGCAAAGCCTTCGTCATCTGATGACTTGCGCACGAGAACGGAGCCCTCTTTTTCACCCGCACCTTCAATTGCAGCCACCTCGGTGGGATTGGGCAAATAATCAATCACCGCATCCAGTACCGCCTGAACACCCTTATTCTTGAAAGCAGAACCACATGTCACAAGAACAAGTTCGTTTGCATGTGTCCGCAAACGCAGCCCTTGCTTGATCTGATCGGTGGATAACGTTCCAGCATCGAGATAACTTTCGGTCAGCTCATCACTAGCCTCAGCCGCAGCGGCAACCATCTCTTCATGCAACTCACGCGCCCGTGGCTCGAGCGCCTCGGGAATAGTTGTTCTCTCAAATTTAGTGCCGTTGGTTTCCTCGTCCCAGTAAATTGCCTGCATTTCGACCAGATCAATGACACCCTTAAAAACATCCTCAGCACCGATAGGCATTTGTATGGCAACGGCCGTTGCACCGAGCCGCTCCCGGATCTGTCCTACTACCCGTTCAAAGTCAGCACCCGTCCGATCCATCTTGTTGATGAAGGCCAGGCGCGGAACGCCGTAACGATCGGCCTGTCGCCACACCGTCTCAGATTGAGGCTCAACGCCACCGACCGCGCAAAACACTGCAACCGCTCCATCGAGAACACGCAGGGACCGCTCGACCTCAATCGTAAAATCGACATGCCCAGGCGTGTCGATGATGTTGATTCTGTGCTCGGGGTACTGTTGCTCCATACCTTGCCAAAAACACGTAGTCGCAGCCGAGGTGATCGTTATACCTCTTTCTTGTTCTTGTTCCATCCAATCCATAACGGCATTGCCGTCATGAACCTCACCTAACTTGTGGGAGATACCCGTATAAAAAAGGACGCGCTCGGTCGTTGTCGTCTTACCGGCATCAATATGAGCCATGATACCGATATTGCGGTAGTGCTCGAGAGGGATGGTTCTTGCCACGGTGTGTCCTGAGTAATGCCTTAAATAGAAAAATTTGGTTGCGCGTCGAGCCTACTGCGTTTGTTAGAAACGATAATGAGAAAACGCCTTATTTGCCTCTGCCATTCGATGAACTTCATCTTTCTTGCGCGCCGCAGCGCCTCGGTTGTCAGCCGCGTCCATTAACTCACCCGCCAAACGTTGCGTCATCGATTTTTCACCACGCTTTCGCGCAGATTCGACTAACCAACGCATCGCGAGAGCGTTACGGCGACTCGGTCGCACTTCAACTGGCACCTGGTAGGTGGCCCCACCAACACGTCGACTTTTGACCTCGACGACCGGCCGAATATTTTCCAGCGCTTGGTAGAAAATATCGAGCGGCTTCTCTGCTCCTCGATCCTGGATGATGTCGAGCGCACCATAAATAATACCCTCGGCAATTGACTTCTTACCATCGAGCATAATCACATTAATAAACTTAGCGACTGTCTGATCCTTAAACTTCGGATCCGGCAACATCACTCGTTTAGGTACTTCTCTACGCCTTGGCATCCCTATTTATTCCTAATCAGTTCTCGTTTTCGATGAGTTCATGATCTGCGTTCGTTAAGGAACATATGCCCCAAAAACGCCCACGCCAAGTGATCTCTTCCAATCACAATCATCCGTTAAAGCCGTTGGCGAACCCACCACCAACGCCTGGTTCATCCAATCCTGGCGTAACCGCTATTTGCCGCTAGCAACGTCTGGTTACCGTCGCGGCTTATTTTCACTCAATCCTAAAATTAAGCGCTTTATTTACCCGTCCGAAAACTACTCGACCAGGCCCATTTAATACTTGTCTAGACGAACCGAGATCCGTGGTGTACCCGTGCCGCCTTCATGCTTTAGGTCGCTTAGCACCATACTTCGAACGCCCCTGTCGACGATCGCCGACGCCAGACGCATCCAATGTGCCGCGCACCGTGTGGTACCGAACTCCGGGCAGATCCTTTACTCGCCCACCTCGAATCAGCACCACTGAGTGTTCCTGCAGATTGTGACCCTCACCACCGATATAACTCGTCACCTCGTAACCGTTGGTTAATCGCACCCGAGCCACCTTGCGCAATGCTGAATTCGGCTTCTTGGGTGTGGTCGTATACACGCGCGTACACACGCCCCGCTTCTGGGGCGACGCAGCCAGTGCCGGCACATTCGACTTCTTCCGGTGCCGGGACCGTGGCTTTCTGACCAACTGATTAATAGTAGGCATAAGTCTATCCCAGGGTCTCCATCAGGAACCCCGATGAACCTTGCAAAAGGGCCGCGATTCTAGGCCGGGCCTCGAAGTAATGTCAAGTTTCATCACGATTTACGGCCTAGTAAGTAGCGTTCGACTCCCACTGGACTGACCATCACTGATTCGCCGCCTCTCCAATGTCTAAATTCCCCACATCGGTTGTCTCACCTGGCTCAGCGCCAAAAATCATTTCCTCGCGCTCACTGTCTTCCGCCACCACTTCTGCCCGTCGTCGCCGACGTTCCTCATGGAATGCTAATCCGGTCCCTGCAGGGATGAGGCGACCAACAATGACATTCTCTTTGAGACCACGCAGGTGATCAGTCTTCCCTTGCATCGATGCGTCGGTCAAAACACGGGTGGTTTCCTGAAAAGAAGCCGCGGAAATAAACGACTCGGTGCTGAGTGACCCTTTGGTAATACCCAACAGTATAGGCACGAAAACAGCAGGCTTCTTTCCATCTGCCACGAATGCGTCATTCTCTTTCAGCATAGTGGAACGCTCAACCATCTCATCTTTTAGGTATCGGGTATCGCCAGGCTTCGTGACACGCACCTTTCTCAGCATCTGACGGACGATCACCTCGATATGCTTGTCGTTGATCTTAACGCCCTGCAATCGATAAACCTCCTGCACTTCGGTAACAATAAATGTCGTCAACGGCTCCACGCCGAGCAACTCCAGAATATCTGCAGCGGCTCGAGGCCCTTCAACGATCTCATCCCCTCGCTCTATGTGTTCTCCCTCAAAAACACTAATGGGGCGAGTCTTCGAAATCTGCATCTCATGTTCTCGATTCTTGTCATCTGTGATGACAAGTCGAACTTTGGTTTTCACTTCCTTGCCAAAAGAGATCAGGCCGCTATGCGTTGACAAAATGGCAGGTTCCTTTGCCCTTCGGGCCTCAAAGAGTTCCGCCACCCTAGGCAAACCACCGGTTATATCCCGCGTTTTTGAACCTTCTCGTGGAATCCTCGCCAACACGGCGCCTGCGTCTACCGCCTGTCCATCAACCACCGTAATGGTTGCGCCGGGAGGCATCTGGTAACGGGCTTCGCGTTCACTTCCGGGGATTTTTTTCGCTTGGCCACTGGCATCGACGATCTCAATGGCAGGGCGCATTTCCTGCGCGGTACCCCGTCTCTGTTTGGGGTCAAGCACCACATGTGTCGTGGAACCGGTCAGCTCATCCACCTGACGGGTCACTGTGACGCCATCATCCATATTCTTGAAACTGACCTTGCCCGGTACCACAGTGATGATGGGATGCGTATGCGGATCCCAGCTGGCAACCAACTGACCCGCGGCCACTGCATCACCGTCGTTAACCGTTAACTCGGCGCCAAAAGGCAACTTATATCGCTCACGATCAACACCATAAGTATCCTGAACGACCAACTCACCAGATCGCGATATCACAACGTTCCTGCTATCAGCACGCCTGACAACCCGGAAGCGACCATAACGGGCGGTCCCCGCGCTCCTGACCGTAACCTTGCTGGCCGTAGCCGCTCGGGACGCGGCACCCCCGATATGAAAAGTACGCATAGTCAACTGGGTACCGGGTTCACCGATACTCTGTGCCGCTATGACCCCCACCGCCTCGCCCCGATTGACTAGATGTCCCCGGCCGAGATCACGTCCATAACATGTCGCGCAGATGCCATAACGGGTCTCACACGTAACCGGCGAACGCACCCTGATTTGATTGATATTGTGTTCTTCTATCAACTGTATGGCGGCCTCATCAATCATATCACCCGGCTTCAGAAGGACTTGCCCCTGTGGGCTCGCCACTTTTTCGCCAACCACTCGCCCAAGAATTCGATCCGTTAATGGAACCATGACCTCTCCGCCCTGAACAACAGCTTCGAGAAGAATGCCCGCCTTTGTTCCACAATCATCGTCATTCACAACCAAGTCCTGACAGACATCGACCAGTCGACGAGTGAGATAGCCTGAGTTAGCTGTTTTCAGCGCAGTGTCCGCCAGGCCCTTACGGGCGCCATGGGTAGAAATAAAGTACTGAAGAACATTCAATCCTTCGCGGAAATTAGCGGTGATTGGAGTTTCAATGATTGAGCCATCAGGTTTAGCCATCAGACCGCGCATGCCGGCCAGTTGTCGGATCTGCGCTGGACTGCCTCGCGCACCAGAGTCAGCCATCATGTAGATTGAATTGAAGGATTCTTGAACTACTTCATTGCCATCAACGTCAACAACCACCTCGTGCTGAATTCCCTTCATCATCTCATCTGCTACCACCTCACTGGCGTGAGTCCAGATGTCCACAACCTTGTTATACCGCTCACCATCAGTCAGAAGGCCTGAGCTGTACTGTTCCTGTATGCTTTTTACCTCCTGCTCTGCTGTTGCGAGGCGCTCTGGCTTGGTGTCCGGCACGATCATGTCATCGACACCGATGGATATGCCACCTTTCGCTGCCATGGAGAACCCCACGTACATCAACTGATCACAGAAAACGACCGTCTCCTTCAAGCCGATCCGCCGATAGCATTCATCGATAACCATCGAGATGGCACGCTTGCGCAATGTCTTATTGACCAGATCAAAGGGCAACCCGTCGGGAAGAATCTCCATTAGCAACGCACGTCCAACCGTTGTATCCCGAAGAGTGACCATCTTGGTCAAACTACCATCCTCGCCGAGTCGTTGTTCCGCAATACGAACCTTAACTTTGGCATGGAGCGACACCTGTCCCGTGTCATAAGCTCGGCGCGTCTCCGCGACGTCAGCAAACACACTGCCCTCGCCACGGTCATTTACCCGCTCACGCGTCATGTAGTAAAGACCCAGAACGATATCCTGCGAGGGACTAATGATCGGCTCCCCATTGGCCGGATGAAGCACATTGTTGGAGGACATCATTAACGATCGTGCCTCCAGTTGTGCTTCGATCGACAGGGGAATATGCACCGCCATCTGATCACCATCAAAATCTGCATTGTAGGCAGTACACACCAACGGATGTAGTTGGATTGCCTTGCCTTCAACCAGCACCGGTTCAAAGGCTTGAATACCAAGCCGGTGAAGCGTTGGTGCTCGGTTCAGCAAGACAGGATGCTCCCGTATCACTTCTTCGAGAATGTCCCAGACCTCAAGCTCCTCGTTGTCTACCATCTTCTTTGACTGCTTTATGGTCGTCGATAGGCCACGCAGCTCCAACCGGGAGAAAATGAAGGGCTTAAATAACTCTAGCGCCATTTTCTTAGGCAACCCACATTGATGTAACTTCAGCGTTGGACCAACCACAATGACAGATCGTCCCGAGTAATCTACCCGTTTGCCCAGCAGGTTCTGACGAAAACGACCCTGCTTTCCTTTGATCATGTCGGCTAACGACTTCAATTGACGCTTGTTGGAACCGGTGACCGGCTTTCCCCGCCGCCCGTTGTCGAGTAATGAATCAACCGACTCCTGCAACATGCGCTTCTCATTTCGCACGATGATTGCCGGCGCATTCAAATCAAGCAGCCGACGCAATCGGTTATTGCGATTAATCACTCGACGATACAAGTCGTTCAAATCCGACGTTGCGAACCGTCCACCGTCAAGCGGCACCAAGGGCCTCAGATCGGGCGGCAAAACCGGTAACACCTCCATTACCATCCACTCAGGTTTGTTACCTGAATTGAGAAACCCTTCAACAACCTTCAATCGTTTGGTCAGTTTTTTAAATTTGGTTTCCGATTTAGTCTCACTCATTTCAGCGCGAAGCGTGACACGTTCCGACTTGAGATCTAACGATTTCAGCAGGCTTCGAATCGCCTCGGCACCCATAGCTGCCTCAAGCCCTGACTCAAGGACTATGCGCTCGTGATACTCGTCCTCACTCAATAATGCGCCCTGATTTAGTTTTTTATCCTGCAGGTATTGCGTGATAATTTCATCCTCGGCTGCACGGGTATCGAACTCATCTTCTTCAGAGCTACCTTTCGATTTGGACTTGAGTGCAGGCACTTCCTTCTTTAAAAGGTTAACGGCCTTTTTAAGAAGGACCACTGCACCCTCGTACCATTCGTCCTCGCCGAACTGTTCGCTTTTCAGTGATTCAAGGAAATTTTGAATATCCTTTGCACTCACACCAGCCTTAATCAATCGCTTGAGTAACCCGGTTGTGTCAAAGCCTGCCTTCCACTCATGATCTTCCCTGATGGTCGGCAATAACCACATATCGTCGGATTTACTAACGACCATATACGCTTCGAAATACAACACTCGCTCGATTTCCCGCACAGTTTTATCAAGCAATACACCCAACCGAGACGGCAGCGACTTGAGAAACCAGATATGGGCACACGGGCTGGCCAGTTCGATATGACCCATGCGCTCGCGCCGCACTTTCGACAAAGTAACTTCCACCCCGCACTTCTCGCAGATGACTCCACGATGTTTGAGCCTCTTATACTTACCGCACAAACACTCGTAGTCGCTCATAGGCCCAAACAACTTTGCACAAAACAGGCCATCGCGCTCTGGCTTAAACGTCCGGTAATTGATGGTCTCGGGCTTCTTTACCTCACCGAAAGACCATGACCGAATCTTGTCAGGCGAAGCAATACCGATGCGTATGGTGTCAAAGTCGTGACTCGTATCAGGCTTGTTGATCAAACTAAAGAGATCTTTCATTGGAATTCCTCAAACTTAATCCGGACTTTATTGGGTGGTCGGTGATGCGTGATTTGCAGCACTAACGTTCTTCCCTCTTTTCGATATTAAGGGCAAGCGCCCTGATTTCCTTGACCAACACGTTAAATGACTCCGGCACAGCCGCTTCCATTCGGTGATCCCCCTTGACCAGATTGTCATACATCTTGGTCCGTCCCAACACATCGTCAGACTTAACCGTTAGCATTTCCTGCAAGGTATAAGCCGCACCGTAAGCCTCCAATGCCCACACTTCCATTTCGCCGAACCGCTGGCCTCCGAACTGAGCTTTACCACCTAATGGTTGCTGCGTGATCAGACTGTATGGACCGGTCGAGCGTGCATGCATCTTGTCGTCGACCAAATGATTCAGTTTGAGCACATACATATAGCCCACAGTCACCGGCCGATCGAATTGCTCCCCGGTTCTGCCGTCATAGAGCACGGTCTGACCACTTTCCGGAAGCCCGGCCAACTTCAACATCTCCTTAATCTCGCTTTCTGATGCACCGTCAAACACCGGTGTCGCCATGGGTACGCCACCGCGAAGGTTGGTGGCCAATTCCATCACTTCATTATTTGTTAAAGATCCAATGCCATTAGGTCGGCCGTCACCGTTATAGACCTTGTTCAGTTGAGCTTTGATATCACTGACCGGCGATTGTTGATCGAGCAAAGCGCCTATCTGCTTGCCCAATTCGTGTGCTGCCCAACCCAGATGCGCCTCCAGCACTTGGCCCACATTCATTCGCGATGGCACACCCAACGGGTTCAACACAATATCAACAGTCGTACCATCATCCATATACGGCATATCTTCAACCGGTACGATCTTTGAAATCACGCCCTTGTTTCCATGACGTCCAGCAACCTTGTCGCCAGGCTGGAGTCGCCGCTTGACAGCGACGAACACTTTTACCTGTTTGAGTACACCCGGCTGCATTTCATCACCCGCCTCGAGTTTCGCACGCTTCTGGTCGTAGAGATCCTTGAAGTGTTGGTCCTGACGAGACAGCTGGTCACGAATACGTTCAAGACTACGATTTACCTCCTCATCACGAACTCGGACTTCAAACCACTTCTCGCGAGGCAAATCCTTCAGGTACGCCCGAGTGAGTTCGGTATCTGACTCAAGACCTGCCGGGCCACCTTCGGCGACCTTCCCAATCAGTAACTGCTCAATACGATCGTAAGCATCGTCCTCAACGATACGGAACTGATCATTCAGGTCTTTCTTGATCTGCGTCAGTTCGTAATCCTCGATATCCAACGCCCGCTTATCTTTCTCAATACCATCACGGGTAAACACCTGCACATCGATAACAGTCCCCGACATGCCAGAGGGCATTCTAAGAGACGTGTCCTTCACATCAGATGCCTTCTCACCAAATATGGCACGCAGCAACTTCTCTTCTGGGGTTAACTGCGTCTCGCCTTTTGGCGTGACCTTGCCGACTAGAATATCGTTAGGCTCGACCTCAGCTCCGATATAGATGATGCCGGCTTCATCCAGCTTTCCAAGAGCGTAGTCACCCACATTCGGTATGTCGCCCGTAATATCTTCTGACCCAAGTTTCGTATCCCTAGCCACACACTGAAGTTCTTCAATGTGAATCGACGTGTAAACATCGTCCTGCACCAACCGTTCGGAGATCAGAATCGAGTCCTCAAAGTTGTAGCCATTCCACGGCATAAAAGCGACGAGCACGTTTCGACCCAAAGCCAACTCCCCTAGATCAGTCGAAGGACCGTCGGCCAACACATCACCCGCATTGATACGATCACCGGCCTTGACCAGGGGACGCTGATTGATAGTGGTATTCTGGTTAGACCGTGTGTATTTGACCAAGCTATAGATATCGACGCCAGCATCATCTGTTCCCATCTCTTTGTCATCTACTTTGACGACAATGCGAGAAGCATCGACTGAATTAACCATACCACCCCGACTGGCGATCACTACAACGCCGGAATCACTGGCTACTTTTCTTTCAAAACCAGTGCCGACCAATGGCTTTTCACTACGCAACGTTGGCACCGCCTGCCGCTGCATATTCGAACCCATGAGCGCACGGTTAGCGTCATCATGCTCCAGAAACGGAATCAAAGATGCAGCAACAGACACTATCTGCGACGGGGCAATATCGATGTAATCGATTTTATCCGGCGTCGATAGAGTGAATTCATTTTGATATCGACAAGAAACAAGTGCATCCGACAACACACCGCGCTCACTGAGAGGTGCGTTAGCCTGAGCAATCACATATTTGAATTCGTCAATCGCTGACAGATATTCAATCTCATCGGTCACGCGCCGCTTCACCACTTTACGGTAGGGGGTCTCCAAAAAACCGTATTCGTTTGTTCTTGCATAGACTGCCAGCGAATTGATCAACCCAATATTCGGACCTTCCGGCGTTTCTATCGGACACACGCGACCGTAATGTGTGGGATGTACGTCCCTGACTTCGAAACCGGCCCGCTCTCGCGTCAAACCACCGGGACCCAACGCAGAAACCCGTCGTTTGTGAGTCACCTCGGCCAGAGGGTTCGTCTGATCCATGAATTGGGACAACTGACTCGAACCAAAAAACTCTTTTATCACTGCAGAGACTGGCTTGGCATTGATCAAATCTTGTGGGGTCAGATTTTCCGACTCCGCGACAGTCAACCGCTCGCGCACAGCCCGCTCAACACGAACCAGACCGACGCGGAACTGGTTTTCGACCAGCTCACCGACTGAGCGAACCCGTCTATTACCGAGATTGTCGATGTCGTCAGTCTCACCCCGTCCGTTCTTTAGATCCACGATCACCCGCAAGACATCGATGATGTCGTCCTGCGTAAGGTGAGAAGGCCCCTCGTCTGAGGGGCGCCCAAGACGCCGATTGAGTTTCATACGCCCGACCATGGACAGGTCGTAACGTTCGGTGTTGAAAAACAAATTCTTGAACAACTGCTCAGCAGAATCCTTAGTTGGCGGCTCACCAGGTCGCATCATTCGATAGATTTCGATCTGCGCCTCGAGTGCGCTGCGAGTGTCATCAGCACGTAAGGTGTTCGATACAAATGGGCCATGATCGATATCATTGGCGTAAATAATCTCGATCTCATCCACGCTCGCAGCTCGAAAGTTAGCTAACAATTCGGCTGTCAATTGGTCATTGGCATCTGCCAGCAGCTCTCCCGTGTTGGTGTCCACTACCGCTTTGGAAAGAACCTTAGATAGGCCCATGCCAGGATTCCGTGCAAGGTAGGTATCCGAGACCGGCAACCGCTTGACCCGCGAGCTGGTCAGCGCTCGAACATGACGCGCCGTAACCCGCTTGCCAGCTTCCACGATCACCTCACCAGAGGGCGTGGTGATATCGAACTCAAAATCCTGACCGCGAAGCCGCTCCGGCACAAAATCAATCACTACCCCTTCAGCCACTAGTCGCACCGTTTCAGTGTCGAAAAACAACTCCAAAATCTCTTCCGTTGAATAATTCAATGCGCGGAGAATGACCGTCGCCGGCAACTTACGCCGTCGATCGATGCGCACATACATGAGATCCTTCTGGTCGAACTCAAAATCTAGCCAAGAACCTCGATAGGGGATCACTCTTGCGGAGAAGAGCAGCTTTCCCGAAGCGTGCGTCTTTCCCTTATCATGATCGAAGAATACCCCTGGAGACCGATGTAATTGTGAGACGATGACTCGTTGGGTGCCATTGATAATAAAAGTGCCATCCTTAGTCATCAGTGGCACCTCACCCATATACACCTCTTGCTCTTTAACATCGCGGATTACTTTTTCCCCGCCAGCCACCTTCTCGAACACCATCAGTCTCAAAATAGCATGCAGTGGTGCAGAGTAAATTCGACCCTGCCGCTTGCATTCGCGCTCGTCATAAGTCGGCTCACCGAGTCGGTAGCTCACAAAATCAAGGGACGCTAATCCGTTGTAACTTTCTATCGGAAACACCGATTTAAAAGCAGCCTGCAACCCTTGATCGATACGCTGTTGGGTAGGGACATCCTTCTGCAACAGTTTGCGATAAGATCCACGCTGTATATCCAGTAAGTTAGGCACAAGATCACCACCGGCCTGCTTACTGAATGTCTTTCTAATGCGTTTCTTCTCAGTAAAGGAATAAGTCATTCACGTTCCTCGATCATTGTTCGCACTCGCCGATGATGCCGAGTCGCATCAAGCAGCTTTCCCAGGGCAATAAGGAAGCACACCCGCGTTAGTGCAGCTGTGCCTTCCATGAATCTCGGCGCGCCCGTCAGGCGCGCCAACCACCACATCTACTTCACCTCAACTGTGGCACCCGCTTCTTCCAGTTTTTTCTTAGCTTCTTCGGCCTCATCCTTGCTAATCCCTTCGCGCACGGGTGTGGGAGCTGACTCAACCAGATCTTTTGCTTCTTTTAGTCCAAGACCAGTCATCGCTCGAACCGCCTTAATGACGCCCACTTTCTTCTCACCAAAGCTCGCCAGAACTACATCGAACTCAGTCTGCTCTTCGGCAGCACTCTCGGCTGCCGCCCCCCCACCGGCGGGAGCCGCAACTGCAACCGCAGCGGCGGAAACACCAAACTTCTCTTCCATCTCTTTAATCAGTTCAGATAACTCCAGAACTGACATTTCAGCGACTGCATTAAGAATCTCTTCACGTGACATATGTATCTCTCCAGTATCTGGACTTAAAAGCCCCCAGACGGAATTCGTAACCGTTCATGCTGCCTCTCGGCTATCCCTGACAGCAGTCAGGGCGCGCACAAACTGGGTGGGTATTTCGTTAAGCGTACGGACAAACTTATCGATGGGTGCCTGCATTGTTCCAACCAACATCGCCAGCAATTCTTCACGACCAGGTAATCGAGCCAGCGCCTTGATGGTTTGGTCATCAATTAATGCCCCCTCCATCGCGCCGACCTTGACTTTAAGCACCTCATGATTCTTGCCAAACTCAGTGACAACCTTCGCCAAGGCTACCGGATCTTCCGATGTCATCATGACCAGAGGACCGACAAAATGATCGGTAAGACACTCAAATTGAGACCCAGCCACGCTACGGCGAGCAAGCGTGTTCTTCACTACACGCACGGCGACACCGCTCTCCCTCGCCGAGGTCCTGAATGCCGACACTTCGGCAACGGTAAGTCCTCGATACTCAGCCAGAATGGCAGCCTGGGCCACAGACATAGTCTGCGACACTTCACTGACGACGGCCTTCTTCTGCTCCCGATTTAATCCCATTTCGCACTAACTCCGTCGGATTGATGTGATGATGACCTGAGCCCCTTTACAAATGAGGCCACGACCACCGCCTGCGCGGGCCTTAATAGCCGGATTAAGCACACGGCAACCATCAGTTGCTGTGTACACCCGCGGTCTTCGACGAGCCCGACACCACACCCACCAGCCAACCCGCTCTGGTGAGCGCACCATCCAAGCTCCTCAAATCTCGATACATTCTTAACTGGCCACTGAAGCCCGGTCTACTTTGACACCCGGACCCATAGTCGTCGACAGCGTGATGCGCCTGACGTACTGACCTTTGGCCGCCGATGGTTTGGCCCTGTGCAAAGCATCCATCAGGGCCAACAAATTCTCTTTCAATGCTTCAGGCTCGAAAGATGCCTTACCAATTGGACAATGAATAACGCCCGCTTTATCCAGTCTGAACTGCACCTGCCCCGCTTTCGCGTTGCTAACGGCCTTACCCACGTCCTGCGTCACGGTACCCACTTTGGGGTTCGGCATCAATCCGCGCGGTCCCAGTATCTGTCCAAGCTTCCCAACCACGCGCATAGTGGCCGGTGTGGCAATGCAAATGTCGAAATTAATTTCACCGCCCGTGACCTTTTCAGCGAGGTCATCCAAGCCTACCAAGTCGGCCCCTGCCTCACGTGCCACATCTGCATCCCCACCGTCTGCAAAAACGGCTACACGAACCGCCTTCCCCGTCCCTCTGGGTAACACCGTTGCACCGCGCACACTCTGATCGGTTTTCTTTGCGTCAACTCCTAGATTAATGGCAACATCGACGGTCTCGTCAAACCGTGCGGAGGCACCACCTCGAACAAGGCCAATCGCCTCATCAACGTCATAAACCGCCTGAGGGTCCTTTCCTTCCGTCACAGAGCGATACCTTTTCCCCTCCTTACTCATTTCATACCCCCTCTGTTTCAATGCCCATACTGCGCGCACTGCCAGCAATAATCCGAACCGCTTGATCCATGTCATAGGCACTAAGATCCGGCATCTTGGCCTTCGCGATCTCCTCTAACTGACTACGACTCACCTTTCCGACCTTGTCCCGGTTTGGCTCTGCACTGCCCTTTGTTACCGCGGCCGCCTTCTTTAACAACACCGAAGCCGGCGTTGTCTTGCGCACGTAAGAAAAACTCTTATCCGTGTAAACGGTGATGATCACTGGCACGGGCAACCCAGCTTCCATCTCCTGAGTATCTGCGTTGAAGGTTTTACAAAATTCCATGATGTTGACGCCGTGTTGTCCGAGAGCCGGCCCGACCGGCGGACTTGGCTTTGCTGCACCTGCTGGCACCTGCAACTTGATGTAAGTTTGAATTTTTTTAGCCACGACTCAACTCCCATACAAACACGCTGATATTAATTTGCCAAACACACACTGGTTGGATCCTCATGTCATACTTCTCCATAGTGCCCGTCAGGCTTTTTCCACTTGACTAAAAGCCAGTTCGACTGGAGTCGAACGACCGAAAATAGTGACTGACACTCGCAGCCTTTCTTTGTCGAAGTTGACGTCTTCAACCATACCGTTGAAGTCCTGAAACGGTCCATCGACGATACGAATCACCTCTCCGGGGGCATAGGTGTACTTCGGGCGAGGATGTTCGGCACCTTCCTGAACTTGTTGCAGTATTGAACCCACCTCCTCGTCGGAGATCGGCACGGGTTGTGATCCTCCGCCACCGACAAACCCAGTCACACGCGGTATAGAATTAACCAAATGCCACGCATCATCGCTCATTTGCATCTGAACCAACACGTAACCTGGGAAAAACTTCCTTTCGCTGGTGCGTTTCTGACCACTTTTTAGTTCAATCACAACCTCAGTTGGCACCTCAATTGCGCCAAAGCTTTCCTCCATGCCGTTGCGCGAGATGTGATCCTTGAGTGATCGCTGCACCTGCTTCTCAAAGCCGGAAAAAGCCTGAACTACATACCAACGCATTTCGTTTAAATCAGTCACGGCGGTTTATCGACTAGCCCCTAGTATGAGGTCGTAAATGGCCCAAAAAGAAAAAACATCCAGTAACCACAGGTAAAGCCCGACAAGAATTACCATCACAATCACAACCAGTGTTGCCTGTATCGTCTCCTTGCGTGTCGGCCACACAACTTTGCGCACTTCAGCCCTAGCACCCACGGCAAACTGCCAGGCAAGCTGTCCAGGCTCCGACGCCAATGCGACAGCCCCAGCGCCCACCACAGCGACCACCACGATTGCCGCGCGCAAAAGAACTGACGCGTCGTTTAACCAGTAAAAGCCCGTAATTCCTGCGATCACAATCAACGCAGACAATCCGAGTTTTAACTTATCCGCCACTGACTCTCCCTACATCACATTTTCAATTCTGGCAGGCCAGGAGGGAATCGAACCCCCAACCTGCGGTTTTGGAGACCGCTGCTCTGCCAATTGAGCTACTGGCCTATGGCGTACCGCAATCCTTGATCTGGCACCACCCGCAATTTGATCCTACTTTTTCCTTTGTTCTATTCTTTGGTTTTGCCACTTTCACTCAATGACACTAGCGACGACGCCGGCACCTACTGTTCGACCACCTTCTCGAATGGCAAACCGTAAACCCTCTTCCATCGCAATCGGCGCAATTAACTTCGCCTTAAGATTTACATTGTCACCGGGCATCACCATCTCCACTCCCTCTGCTAACTCACACTGACCGGTCACATCGGTCGTACGAAAATAGAACTGGGGACGATACCCTTGGAAAAATGGCGTATGACGACCACCTTCATCCTTCGATAACACGTAAATCTCCGCCTCAAATACCGTGTGCGGCGTGATTGAACCAGGCTTCGATAACACTTGGCCCCGTTCAACCTCTTCCCTCTTAACACCGCGCAATAATACACCCACGTTGTCACCCGCTTGACCTTCATCAAGCAACTTCCTGAACATCTCTACCCCCGTACAGGTCGTTTTCACCGTGTCTTTAATACCAACAATCGCTACCTCTTCACCGACCTTTACTACACCCCTCTCAATTCGACCAGTCACTACCGTGCCACGGCCAGAAATTGAAAAAACATCCTCAATCGGCATTAAAAATGCACCGTCTATTGCCCGCTCAGGCTCCGGAATATAAGAATCCAGCGCCTCTGCCAAACGAATGATCGACTCCTCACCCTGCTCCGAGGCCTCACCTTCCAATGCCTTCAACGCCGAACCAGTAATGATCGGCGTGTCATCGCCTGGAAAATCGTAACTCGTCAGTAGATCGCGTACCTCCATCTCTACCAACTCCAACAACTCCTCATCGTCCACCATATCGACCTTGTTCAGGTACACCACGATATAGGGCACACCCACCTGCCGAGCTAACAGAATATGCTCACGCGTCTGTGGCATCGGCCCGTCTGCTGCTGATACTACCAAAACCGCACCGTCCATCTGCGCCGCTCCGGTAATCATATTCTTTACATAATCCGCATGTCCCGGGCAATCTACATGTGCGTAATGGCGCGCCTCTGTCTCATACTCTACATGAGCCGTCGCTATCGTAATCCCTCGCTCACGTTCCTCCGGCGCATTGTCAATCTCGTCAAATGCCTTGACATCACCGCCATATTTCGCCCCCAACACCCGCGTAATCGCCGCTGTCAGCGTCGTCTTGCCATGATCAACATGACCGATCGTGCCAACATTGACATGCGGCTTCGTTCGTTCAAATTTCTCTTTCGCCACTGCTTGATCCCCACATTAAATGATTAATGTCTGTTCGAGTAAAATATTTCCGCCCTAACTCGCTTTCTTCATCACTACCTCAGTCACACTCACCGGCGCTGTCATGTAACATCCAAATTCCACTTTCGTTACCTCTCGAACACACGGCCACGCCGTCGCGGGACCGTACCCAATGGAGCCCACAACCGGATTTGAACCGGTGACCTCTTCCTTACCAAGGAAGTGCTCTACCGACTGAGCTATGTGGGCAGTGGCTGATGGAGCGGGTGATGGGAATCGAACCCACACCATCAGCTTGGAAGGCTGAGGTTCTACCGTTGAACTACACCCGCCAATAAAAGCCCAATAAACCTAAACGATTCCAGCCCTCCGCCTCACAGATTTCGATTTACCCCACAACCACCAAGCAATGGCGCTACCTGGTGGAGGGGGGAGGATTCGAACCTCCGAAGGCTGAGCCAACAGATTTACAGTCTGCCCCCTTTGACCGCTCGGGAACCCCTCCCTTAATGGAAAACGCTTAATCTTCTCCCGAAATCATTGATTCGTCAATATAAATTAGTGAACCACACCGCCCCAACTTGGGTTTAAGCCTGCTCCCCACCCCCAATATCTAGCGCGGTGCGCTGTTATCCAGAATGGCCCCACACCGACTCCCAACCCATAGACATTCAGCGGCTGGGGCGCGCGATTCTAACGAACCTCGGCGGCCATAGCCAGAGGGAAATCAACCCCGCTTGAACTATGACCCACTCAAGGCAAAGCGGGTGCGGACCGTCCCGACCAAGCCAATGCCCCGACCGGTTGCCCATGGCTTGTCGCCGCTAACCCCCGTATGCTTACCGTCGACCCCACTTAAGGACAAGATTCATGGTCGAGTTTGCAGCCGCCGGCACGAAAATCTACTTCAACGGAGAGATTGTGCCAGAAAGAGAAGCTACTGTTCATGTGCTCAGTGGTGCAGTCAAGTACGGAGCCACGGTATTCGAGGGCATCTGTGCCTACTTGGGTCAGCAAAACCAGCTCAATATTTTCAGATTGCCGGACCACCTACAACGATTGCAAGACAGCATGCGAATCATGCGCTTTGAGCACGATTGGTCTGACCAATACCTGGCTAAAGTCGTGGGTGACGTTTTGCAAGCAAATGATCTGCACGAAGATGCCCACATTCGCCTTTCCGCCTACGTTCTCAACGAAGGATTTCTCGACGCCACCCAGCCGGTGGCACTCGGTTGCCTGGCGGTTCGCCGACATGACACCTCCTTGGCGGAAAAAGCCGCCCGGGCACAGGTCAGTTCGTGGCATCGAATCGAAGACTCCAGTATGCCGCCACGAATTAAATGTGCGGCCAATTATCAGAACGGTCGTCTCGCGACGATCCAAGCACGAGCGGACGGCTATAACGAAGCCATCTTATTAACGCGCTCGGGAAAAGTCGCGGAGAGTGCAGGGGCTTGTCTCATGGCCGTCCGTGACGGCATCGTTATCACACCGACTGTGACCGGCAGTATCCTAGAGAGCGTAACCCGTGCCACGTTGATTGAACTATTTGAAAGAGAACTGAGCATGGAGGTCCAACAACGTGAAATCGATCGAACCGAACTCTATGTTTGCCAAGAAGTGTTCCTGTGTGGTTCAGGCTACGAAGTCATGCCGATTGTCGATATCGACGGCTATCGCATCGGTGATGGCACAGTTGGAACAAACACCCAGGCCATCTTTGACATTTACGATGCGGTGACGCGTGGAACACTCGACCGATATGACCATTGGTTGACAACCATTTAATCAACGACTCCTTTGGCGCGAATGAAAGTAACGTTAAGACTCGTTTCACAACAGTAACGACACTCCCCTGTTTAATTAGGTAACGAGACAGACAACACCTAAATGTCGTCTGTCGCGTGCACTAACAGTGCCGCCTTTTTTTGTTTGTGGCGAGTTGGTTTAATCCGAATAAGCACGCACATCACTTCCTCACTAGCCCCCTCCCTTGCGTTCGACCAAATTACCTCTCCCAACCGCGCATAGTTATCTAAAGAAACAAGTCCATTCACCTGGTCGCTATATTGCCTTGGATGGTATCGGCTTAGGAATACATAATCGGCCCTGCTACGCTTAAGCAACACCTCAATCTTTTCCGTATCTGGTTTGATCGGTATTGATGCTGATCTGCGCTTTGATAACAAATGCACATACATTGGCGAGAACCACGCCACCATCGCGTCAGGCTCTGTAAGCACCGCAACTCTTTTCAATCCATTAATAATCCCCAACTCGGTCTGCGCCTTTGTTATTGCATCATCAACAGAAATCACTTGGTAATAGGCAGTCATATGCCGATAGCCACCAACCACATCTGCCTGAAGGGCTTGATTGCGTTGGAAAATGAACACACCTCCGGCCATAAGTGTCGTTAGAAATATCCCACACAAAAAAACACAGGCTAACCTGTCTTTTTTGCCGAACACGACTTGCCTAGAGATGCGATTTATTCCAGAAACAATAAAAATAAGCGATAGAGGGATGATTGGATAGACTAACCTCCACATTTGCCCCTCTGCCCTCCAAAGCAAAAGCACTCCTAGAAACATGAGGAAATAGATAGCCTCTAGTTCTTTCTGTCGGAGTCTAGCCAAGAGGTCAATCATTCCCATCGCCAATACCAACAGAAGCAGGAAAAAAGTAATCTCACTCTTCGTTGTCCAATGATGAATAAATGCCGTCACTATCGCTTCGAAGATACGAGTTCCTTGGGATGTTAAAAGATTTAACACCCCCCTTATTCCTGACTCACTAATGTCTCGAGCCAACTCCGACCACAGCGTTAAATAGTGTGACTCCGATGATGTAGGCAACACCTGGGTCCATATCATGATTACGATAACGGGCGTTACGCAGAGAAGCACCCGACGAAATCGACTCTTAGAAAACTTGGCAGGACCTAACCAAACCACTATCAAGAGTGCCGCAACCATCGACAAGCCAACCGACCGAGTGAGCACCAGTGCTGTAACCATTACGGACAAAAAACAAAAATTCCACCAGTGCTGACTACTACGCCGGAATAACAGACAGACAGCAAGAGAAATTGCCAAATACTGATTCTCACTGAGAATTCCGAGCAGGTTTACCCAACTTGCCGGCATGATCACAAACCCGACCACAACCACAATCGATAAAGCTTCTGAGTGCAGCATTTTCTTTGCAAGAAGATAGAGGAAAACGCAGGCTAGTAAGAACGACACACCAACGATTCGATGCGCCCACAAATAATCTGAAGATGCCCCCAACAGCGCAAGTACTAGAGGAAATAACGGCGGATATGTTTGTCGTGAGGCCGCCTCACTGATTATCTCAGGCGTGGTTTGATATGGCGAAAACCACTCAGCCATCAAGAGGTAACTTACATTGTCGCTGCCAAGAGAAGTCAATTGATCGACACTCACAAAAAACATTACGGCAATACATACCAACCCAAAAGCCAACAATGAAACCACTACCGCGCCACATCGATAAACACGTGTATTCATTACCATCCAAACTAGATCATTTCGAGGAATATAACTTGTCTCATGGCCGTCCGTGACGGCATCGTTATCACGCCGACTGTGACCGGCAGTATCCTAGAGAGCGTAACCCGTGCCACATTGATTGAACTATTTGAAAGAGAACTGAGCATGGAGGTTCAGCAGCGTGAAATCGATCGGACCGAACTCTATGTTTGCCAAGAAGTGTCACTGTGTGGTTCAGGCTACGAAGTCATGCCGATTGTCGATATCGACGGCTACCGCATCGGTGATGGCACAGTTGGAACAAACACCCAGGCCATCTTTGACATTTACGATGCGGTGACTCGTGGAGCACTCGATCAATATGGCAATTGGCTGACAAGCGTATAGTCAACGACGCCTTTGGTGCGAAAAAAAGTAACATTCAGCCCCGTTTCACAACAGTAACGACACTACATCACTCAATTGAATCAAACGAAAACGCACACAGTTATCACCTCTCAACTTGTGACATAGATAATCGTCAGCTGAAGGCCAGTATCCTGATATTACCGATTCACTGTGCAGAGAACTTTTTGCTACGGTCTTGAACTGAAGGATGTGTTGACAAGAACCCAAGATCTCCATCTGTATCCGACAACCGATCAAGCAGATTGATAAAATGTCTCGGCGAGATGCCTCGGCTTATCGCGTAATCATAGGCAACCCGGTCTGCTTCTTTCTCAAATTCTCGCGAATAATGACTTTCAACGAGCAGTGTTGGTAATGCACTGGCCAGCGCTGCGGCTGACGAAACATCACCCGTAATCGCCATGATCAACAGCGCCACCGTGCTGCTCTGGAGAATCTGGCGCAGGCCATGACGATTAACCACATGTCCCAATTCATGCGCAAGCACTAGTTCAACTTCGGACACCGTTTGGGCTTTTTCTACTAACTCATCGGTCAAAATCACCGTACCGCCAGGCAGAGCAAAAGCATTTGCGCCAATTTTCCCGCCGCGCCTAAACACTAGTCGAAACTTATAGTCGTCCGACATCGATTCCGCTACTGAAACAAATCGTTTAGTAAGTTTCTGCTTGTCATTTGTCGGCAGCTGAGATTCAGAGAAAACCATCTTATCCAAAGCAACCAGAACCTCTTCACCAAGCACCAAATTTGTTGTGACGGGAACCATAAAAGCAACGTGTTTGGCTATGACAGGAATTCCATAGCCAGCCGATAGCCAAACAAACAACACCGTGATGACAATCGAAAGACTTACATAGCGGAATTTCGACTCTAGTCGATGTATCCATCGGCCAGGCACTGGAATTTCAGCAACATCAATCAATTGATCAATCGCCTCATTATCCGATACGTCCAGGATGCAGCCATCCGGAGTTTCTATTCGTCGCGGTGTTGAAGCCAAACGAGGCGATATCAACAAGTCGATTGCTCTATACGATTTCTCTTCTTCCCCTAATTGAAACGCAATCACACGCGCTTGGTAATCGATGTTCACGCGTACGGTGGTTCGCGTCGAACCGCGGCCGTCGTAACAATAAGCCACGCAATTCATTAAACCCCGCCAATGTCAACATCGAAGAAA
Source organism: uncultured Gammaproteobacteria bacterium (assembly GCA_905612355.1). Classification (GTDB taxonomy): domain Bacteria; phylum Pseudomonadota; class Gammaproteobacteria; order Arenicellales; family UBA868; genus UBA11791. Next base: position 14,311 of record CAJQRU010000059.1, on the reverse strand, counting down.
TCGGATGCTTCCTCACCCAGCGCTCGCGATTCTGGTCTGTTGCCCTGCACGAAAGTATCCAAATCCGATGGTCCATGCATTACCAAGTTAGTCGCTAGATATCGACTGATGCGAACTTTCGCCCAAGGCATCAATAAGCCAACCGAAAGGACAATTGCTAACAAATTACTAAACGCAATCCAACACAAGACACCCGCATGCAAAGTACTACCGAACTGATAGGGCCCCACTTGTGTTGCGTTCAGCGACGCGTTACGGGTTAGCGCTCCGTATGCGATAACGGAACCCGTTATCACCACAATGTAAGCCGTTGCCGCCACAATCAACATTTCCGGGTAAAGCGCGACCACAAGCCCTATACCAAAAGTGTCAGCTCCGAACCAATTAATGACAAAAAAACCGATAAGGACAGAAACGCCAACCACCATCAGCAAAGTCATAAAAAAGGCAGCATAATATTTTCCTAATTTCGCATGGATCTCAAATAACGTAGTCCCCAACCGGGCGTTGGCTATCGCGAAGCGCCAGCCTCGATACGTGATGTATGGTGTAAGCAGCCCCAAGGTGAATATCGATAAGAAAGGAAACAAGAGAAAAACTTTTGCAGCCTCAGCTTTAGTATTCGAATTGAAATTAAATCGAATGTCCCGCCAAGAGGAATTGCGCGCGTTAAAGACGGATGCTCGGACCACTAACCACGGTAGAAAACCAAGAAACACTAGAATCAATATACCGCCTAAAATCGGCGACACCATATTCACGAGACCATATGCTAGATAAGCTCCAACCACTATGGCTCGCCCCTTTAGAATTTGTATCGGTCGCGCGTGATACTCAAATGGCGAACCCCCAACTATTGTATTCCGGTAGAAGTACCGTTTGGTTCTAACTTTTGCCCAAGCTGAATAAATTCCAAGCGTGAGTATCGTAAGCACAAGGTTAACGATCCAGATGCGGAAGTACTCCCCGCCCCTACCAGTAAACTCAATCGGCATCCGGGACGAGGGCTCTCTAGTGACAGAAATAGTTGAATTCATCTAGCCCTCCTATGTTGGATAGGAATCACGGGAACAACTTTTGGACAGTGACATACCTGCCGACCGTGAACAAGCAATCTGGCACAAGATGGACTCGAGAAGTCTCAAACTCGGCTGGTAGGCACGGACATCTCGCCGCTACTGGCGAAAACATTCCGGAGATGATGAGCGAACAATCAAAATGGAGCCCGCAAGTGGATTCGAACCACCGACCTGCTGATTACAAATCAGCTGCTCTGCCAACTGAGCTATGCGGGCTTTGTGTCTGAACATTAATCAACCCATTACATTTTCTCAACAGGCCTGCAAATTCACGAAACTAATTCTTTAATTGGCACTGAACGCAAGATGCTGCCACAAGCTGACCAATGAAGATAACTCGACTTTAGTTTGCACATAGGCCGTCAGAAAGCGGTAGACGTATGCGATGAATTACCGCACTACCCAGCCCATAAAAGCAGCACCGCCAGTTGACAAGAAAGACAATAGCCTGATTCTTGATAAATGCTGCACCACTAAAAGAACCCTTCTTTAGTCAGTTATCATGGGTTACCTGGTCCGATCCTGATTCTGGGTGGTCGTTGGGGTGTTTGTCGTAGGTTCTCGGAAACGCCAATTGATCGGCCTATCCAAAAATGAATGCAAATCAATATCCAACGACCTATCTGTTGAAGTTCTCAGTTGCTCGGTTCTCGTCGACGAGTAGTGTGCTATATGGCTTGGCCCCATGCGTTCGGCATCACTCTGGCAAAACGACTCCATCGCACTAACTATCTCGAAATGGCGATGCGGCGTCCACTGACGTCGCCAAGCAGAGTACATCACCGGCCTCCATTGATTTGTGTATCCGCCTACCTCTGACACTATCTTCTTTACGTCCTCGATAAGCCACGTTTCGGGGTTGTAAAGGTGTCGCATGAAATAATATTCATACACTTCCTCTCGCCGGATGACATGATTTAGCGACCCAAGGCCCTTAAGGACGCGCTTATATTCTTCAAGACTTAAGGGAGAGACAGTAAAACTGTAATCAACATACGGGTTGTTAACCGAGGCAGTTACGGCAGTGACTCCTAACGCCGCATATTCGAATGCCATCGTCCCGTGAACTGTTAATGCGACATCTATGCCCTCATCGATCAACTGCAAATGTGAAGTATCGGGCGGCACCAAGGTGAATTTAGGGAACCGTGAAATAAACTCCTCCACAATCTGCATTGTCCCCGGAAAGTAATCTGCATGTGTCTTGATATACCAATCGTAATCTGTTTCCTTAGTCATTGCACCAAGGAATTCGATCCATTCAAAAAAATCTGGAAACAAATTATTGCCATAGCTATGGGGGCTATCGAAAAAACAATGAGTCCCTATAAGAACCTTAACCTTACTACTTTCCCTAACAACTCTGTAGTCCAATTTTCTACCAAACGCTGTTTTAATTGAATACGGCATATCGACTCCAATTTCGCCATCAAATCTACGGTCGACACGTTGTTTTGCCAGCGCCACGCCTTCTTTTTGTTCGCTAGCTGACAATTCTCGGAAAGTTTTTTTATACTGGAAAAAATCGGCGTAAGCAAAAGGCTTGTTAATGGACATACGGTAAACGCTCGCAGCGGTCACTTGAAACCCTTCGCCACCATGATGCAGAACGTATCGCGCCGGAATTGCGTTCACATAAACGCAATGACTAACATTTATGGCTCTTATGTTTTCTGAACCGCAATAATCATCCCAAAAAATCGCTAACTGGATACAGGTTAAAAAAACAGGGAAAAAATCTGGGTCATTTATAGCTATTGTGGGCTTTCGACACTTTTTTAGATAAGTATCATAGATCAGATCACCGATACAAACTCCACGAACCCGGACATCTTCGATCTGCTGCTTATTGCGTAACGAAGTCTGCTGTTTATTGCGTAACGAAGAAAAAAGACTCTTAGCTAGGACTGTGCTCGTTGCACGCTGTGCGTCTGATAATCTAGGAGTAATAAATTCCGAAACGCCAAAAGATCTATAAACACCCTCAGACCCAACAAACCAATTAGAGACAACTTTATATTTTCCAAGAAGCCACCTAAGTCCAACAAATCTCCGTTCTAGTCTATTTTGATAAGCTATTAACCGAGCATCATATTTTCGAGAAAGAACCCCCGCTAGATAACTATACGCAATGATTGACGATGTAAGACCATTCAACTCCAAGAGAACAATCGAGTTACCCTTGCGTTTATCGATCGAGAAATACTTTCTATTGTGACGGATAAAAAAAACAGTATGTAACGCATCTCGGACTGTCGTTGATAATCGGCCAGCACGAACTCGAAAACTATTATCGACTTTTCGCAAAAAGCGCCTCATATAGATCCTCCGCCGTTCGTCTGAAACCTTGTCATATCTCGATTTGATTGAACCAACCTATCGAGGATCGAAACAACAATCTCATGATGGGGTTAATCGCAGATATCCTTTCGCAACACCACCGTTCACCACCAGATTGGGCATATTCAAAACACCCTTCTTCGTCCGTTACAGTCCTTTCCGCGACATTCGTTAGCCGAAACAATTACTACGATCTTTTGTCTCAAAGGCTATGAGCACATAACTCTTTATAAATAACGCACCAATAGATTTAAGTTACACAACGACATGCTGATTACCTCGTTCTGACGGCACTTCCGCTTTGTAGCGTCGATCGAGGAATGTCTCGCGAGGTTACTCTAGCTGACTCGGACGAATTCGTTATAGAGGTCGGTCAACTCCCTCGTGTGGAGCAATCTTCCCATTTGGTAGTATTTGTCATCGCGATATACGGCTGTTGCTTCAACTTGAAGTTGATGCATTTTGGAATGAACTCGGTAGTGGACAGGATAACAAAATTGTTTCAATGTCTTATCCCCCGAGCGCTCCCATAACGGAACATCAAAGGGTAGCGATACGTCCACGTACGCTGCGCTATCTGCCGAATTATTTACCTCGCCATAGTCTCCTATGGAAATACGATGCTTCGTCCACTTCACAACTGCCTCTCCGGCTGACTGCGTTGAATCCTCCAATTGGGAAACCCAACGAATTCGAGTCAGTTCGTACACGTAATCTGTCAATTCATCCAAATGATCCATTAAAACAATCGTTGAATATTTTCGTAATAAGTTGTCACCAATCTCACCATCAAGTAACTTTTGATAGTTAGACTGAACTGACAAGGAACACACTAACTGCTCTCTACTCTTAAACAGTTCGCTTTCAGCTTCCTCACTAAATTCTTTGTAAATCCTCCCGAAATTTGAAGACAGGCTGCCACTTTCTACCGCAGCATGAACTCCCCTTATAACATCGTAATAACTAATATTCAGTTCGGCTAAATACTTCCGAATCGGATCGAAGATATTCATTCCTAAGACATACATAAGAAAACTAAATCGCCGGCATCTTAGATAGGCGTCAAACGTCATTGTGTTAGTAGCAACACACACTTCTTCAATCTCAAACACTTTCTTGCGGCCATATTCACCAAATTGCCTCGGTATCATTCGGAAACGAGAGGTCATCCCATATTCCCTTCTCGCCTTTTCCCGGCCAAGTTCCGCTCCAGGCAGCATCATTAGCGTCCAAGTGCCTGTCGTCAGTCCGTTGTCTATCAGTATCTTCACGGACTGCTGATACGACTCTTCTGTTTCTCCAGGAAGAGGGATGATTAATGCACAGCCCGGCGCCTTACCTCTAGATTGAAGCTCTTTCACAAACTCCAAGTATTGTTCATTGGTGTAATTATCCCGCTTGATTTCCTTTAAGGTCGTTCTGTCCATTGACTGTTGCGACAACCCAACCGCGACCCGACCCAACAGCATCACATCAATATCTAAGATCCTTTCTTTCTTATTTTTTGGTGCCGATATTGAGATATGTTTAGGCCAGTCGTAAACATCGATTATTTTTCTAAGGCTGCGTGCCAACTCAACATCCTGTTTGTACATACCCCAGTTCGAGTCGTGGATTGCCAGTGTTCGAGCTTCAGAAAGACCTGCTAATTTATTAGCGATGTATATAAGTTCAAGTCGAATTCTCTCAACGGTAAATGACACCATTTTTGTGCTGTCTAAGCCCTGATCACAAAACGTACACAAAAATGGGCAACCACGTTGTGTCTCTATCGCGGGAATGAAAGAACCATCGAGAAACTGATCTAAGAGACCATCCAAATAAGGAGATGGGATCACATCCCGTCCGATGACTCTATCGCCTAAACCAATTCTTGTTTGGGGCCGGCCAACTAACAATGATTGATCAATCGTCGAAAGAGCAACTGTACCGTCAATTGGGACATTAGCCTGGATCAACCCATCGGTATCATGGTTTTTCTGAACATAGGCTTTTAGTATTGACAACATGGCGGTCTCGCCATCGCTGTAACAAAAAAAGTCCACAGCTGGCCGGTTCACCAAGTACTGTCTGCACAGTTCTTTGCTATTTGAAAGATTGCTCTGTCCCGTCCCACTTGGAAACTCGGGCCCACCCAAGACACAAAGAGTAGATGCATCAATTTGTTTTGCTATCTCACATATCCGGTAGGAAAGACTCGCGTTCCACATGTAATGTGATAAGGCAACAATATTTGGCCTCCATGACTCCAGGTCCTGAATGATGGCTTCAGGGTCTGTGTAAAGACGAATATCAAGACTGCACTCTGGCAACTGTGCCTTCAGGTGCGTGGCTATGTAGCCAATTCCGACCGGAACAAAACCGGAGTGAACTCCGGCCGTTCCGTGGCGCACATCACCCAAAGCAATATTAATCTTCACTATGCGTTTTTTCGCTAATATGAAACATATATTATATTCTACCATGCGCTGCACCAGCACGTGAATTTTCTCGAAGCTACCCGCTCTAATTAGGGTGTCAACAATTAGGGTGTCAACAAATTTTTACGTGCTAGAGCCTACAATAAAAAGCCTCCTACTTGAAAATCAATGACAACTAGGCATTAATCACTTTTTACACTATCAGAATAATTACCTTTATTTGTTTATTAATCAACCTCTTCGTGCGTTACCGACACGGCACAATCGAAACCTTGGTCATTGCATCGCGCCAAGGCATCTGATGAAGCTTCTCTCGCTGTGTCTCGGTTATCACATCAGCGAGTTCTAACCAGCGTAACGGCCCCAGTGTGCGTGTCTCAAGTCGGGCCTCAGCCTGAATTCCACCGGCTGCAAGGTCGCTGACGAAACGGCCCGCTGCTTCCGGTTGAGAGAACATTTGTACAGTGAGAAACTTTCCCTGACTGTCTTCATAGACATACGGATCGTAATGCAACTGTCGCAGGTCAACGGAAGCTGACTGTAATTCGCGATCACTGTTGAAAGGCCCCATGAACACCCGAAAGACCCTTAATTCCCTCGCGTTAACAATCTCGCGTGTATACCCAAACCCCGCATTATTAAGTAACTGTTGCGCCCTAAGGTAAGTATCCTCGGTCGCAAATGGTCCCAACCGTGCGCAATGCAACGCCGCAGTTGAGGATCGACTCAAGTCATCTTCTCCCAGCAATTGCATCGTGATCAGATTAACCGACTCAAGGGACGGCACTGGTCGTATCCCACTCTGACTGGAATGACCTGTGACCCAAAGGTAAAGCGCCACATTCGCCATAATCAGCAATCCGCAGAGCCATTTCATGTGACACCCTCTGCCACAATACGCAAACCATCCAGCACCAAGTTGGGTTGTTCAGAAAAACGACACCGCAACAACGGCGCGATTCGAGCAGCATTCCCCCCGGTCAAAACAACCCGAGTGTCTTTCCCCATACGCTCAATAAATGCCTCGACCGTTCGATCAATTCCACCGATCACCGCCATCAATGACCCGTTCGCAACAGCACTTCCGGTCGACAAATTAAAAACACTCGACTCCGCTGTGGCATCCGCATGCAGATGCGTGACTTGGGCCAATAAATTGCGGCACATTGTCTGATTACTGGGAATGATAACGCCACCGAGAAAACACCCTACCGCATCAAGCGCATCAACGGTGACCACGGTTCCGCAATCGACAACAGCAGCGGGCGCACTACTGTCATGCCGCGCCGCAATCATTGCAAGCCACCGATCAGCGCCCAATGCACTTGGGTTTTGGTAGGCATTGTGAACGCCAAAACCGCTGAGCTCTGATCGAATGATCTTTGGTGCAACACCCCATTGAGACTCACACCAAGTGATGATAGTCGCCTCGGCAGTCAGGCCCGCACTGTTTGAAATCAGTATACGCTGTGGCCGCCCCTGGTCAGCCAAGCTGGCAGCCCAGTCAGTTAAACCGTCCATACGGGGAACTGCAGCACCAACAACCCACTCTTGCGCTCTCTTGATTGCCCATTTGACTCGACTGTTGCCAAGATCAATCAAGAGATCAACACCAACTTGTAGAGGTTTCATCGAAACCCCCGGTTAGGGTTTGCCGATAACTTTACCTCACCGGCCGAGACTGCCTGCTCATTACCACTGGTGTCGATAATCCGATAACACCCCTCCGAATCCACGCCATAGCCCTCTCCTTCGAAAACTTGTCCATCAATGGACGCTAACACCGTGCGTCCACAAAACCTGTCACATTGATTCCAGGCGACTTGATCAGGCGCAAAGCCTAATTTTTCAAAACGGTCGAGTGCCAAAGCCATGGCTAGTATCAACTCACCAGTTAACTGCGTTCTGGACATCGACCGAATTGCAATATCCTGCAAATTGATCACCCGTTGATCAACGACCTGTTCTAAGTCTGACGAATTACAAACGTTCACTCCAACACCCACAACCACTCGCAGCGGTCCGTCTCCGGCAGGAATCACATCAATCAGAATGCCAGCCAGCTTGCCTGCGGAAAACATGATGTCATTCGGCCATTTTAACTGGAGCCCTGGACCGGTCCACTGACTGAGCACCCGCGCCACCGCCAGCCCAATGGAAAGACTAAGACCTGTCGCCAGGTCAAAAGAACCGCTCCATTGCCACGCCAATGACAACATGACGTTTCGGTACCGCGCACCGTGCCAATGCTTTCCATGGCGCCCGCGCCCTGCCGTTTGAAATTCGGTTACACAGGCGCGACCATGAAACCCGCTCAACTCCGGCCAGGAAAGCAATCGCGTGTTAGTTGAATCCACCTCATCAAGAACCTCGAGCCTTCCCGACCTCAGTAACGGGCTTGCTTTCAACATGTCGATCAATTCACCTTGATCAATAAAATCGACCGCATCAAAAAGATAATAACCTCTGCGCTTGCAACGACCGATAGCAACACCGTCTTTAATTAAGGCATGAACATGGTCGTCAAGTGTGCGTTGGTCCAGGCTGGTTCGCTGCGCCAGGTCAGCGGCCATGATCCACTCTGCTATCGGCATCTGCTTTAACAAATGGCGATGCGGCATTATTCCTTACCGCCAGAGTCATCACTTCGCCGCAGGCGATCCAGTTTCTCTTTTATCCGCAACTCCAGACCTCGTTCACTTGGAAAGTAATAACGTTTCCCGCTCAATGGTGCCGGCATATAGGTCTCACCCCGCGCATAGCCATCTGCCTCATCATGGGCATAGCGATACCCTTCTCCATGCCCTAATTGTTTCGATAACCGTGTCGGAGCATTGCGAAGATGCTTGGGCACTTCCAGTGAGCCATGCCCCGCTACATCGCGCTGGGCAGCTGAGAAGGCCCGATAAACCGCATTACTCTTCGCCGCACAAGCAAGATACGTCACCGCCTGGGCGAGAGCCAATTCCCCTTCGGGTTGACCAAGCCGCTCGTAAGCTTGCGCCGCATCGAGCGTCAGCATCAAAGCACGAGGGTCCGCAGTTCCAATGTCTTCGCTCGCCATTCGAATCAAGCGGCGAGCGATATACCGCGGATCACCGCCGCCATCGAGCATTCGAGCTAACCAATAAAGTGCCGCATCTGGATCAGTGCCGCGTACCGATTTATGAAGTGCCGATATCTGATCGTAGAACTGATCCCCACGCTTGTCGAAGCGCCGCAACGTGAAGCCAATCGCTTCGCTAATCAAGTCGACATCGATACAGGAGATGGATCGTTCTCGTCCGGCGAGTTGCGCGGCAATCTCCAAAAAATTCAGCAACCGCCGCGCGTCACCGTCGGCTGCGCTCGTCAGCGCCGAACACGCGTCTTCCGCCAACGTTAGCCCATAGCGCCCCAGCCCTGTTTCACAATCTGCCAGCGCTCGTAAAGCAACCTGCTTGAGATCGCTCCCAGTCAAAGGATTGAGCACATAAACCCGCACTCGCGAAAGCAATGCATTATTCAGTTCGAACGATGGATTCTCAGTAGTCGCGCCAATAAGAATCAACGTCCCGTCTTCGACATGCGGTAAAAACGCATCCTGCTGAGACTTATTAAACCGATGCACCTCATCCACAAACAACACAGTCGCCGAGGCATAGTCCCGGGCGCTCGTCACGACCTGGCGGAGATCCTTAACTCCGGCGTTAACCGCAGAAAGGGTCACGAAATTGGCACCACAATAGCCTGAAACTAAGCGCGCCAAGGTCGTCTTACCGGTGCCTGGCGGCCCCCACAAAATCATTGAATGCAGTTGTCCCGAATGAATGGCTTCAGCCAACGGTTTACCACGTGCCAAAAGGTGTTCCTGACCGACAAATGACTCCAACGTGGTCGGCCGTAACGTCTCCGCCAGCGGAACATGATCCGGTTGACTCACTGCAAAATCAAATTGCTCAGCGTCACTTTCGATCATCGTTACTCAATCTAGGAAATTCTTTCGTTTTTTCTGACAAGACGAAAAGTGAGATTGACCCGTTGTCCCACCGCATGAGCCGATTTCGGCACACTGTGGCACCAAAATTTCTGTGTCGAACCTGCCATGATCAGCAACGAACCATGTTCGGGTACCAGTTCATAAATAGGCATGTGCTTATGCTTTTGATGACGCAACAGAAAACGGCGCGATGCGCCCAAGCTAATAGACGCAATCGTAGGCTCGTTGCCCAGTTCAAATTCGTCATCACTGTGCCATCCCATACTGTCTCGACCATCACGGTACCAGTTCACCAGAACTGCATTGGGGTTCCATGCCCATTCATCCTTTAGACGTCGGCGCAGCACCTGCAACACGGGCAGCCAAGGGAGAGGCTGATTAACAAGGCCTGAATAAGAATAAACTGCACCCGCATCGCCATACCAAGCCGATAGGCGCGGCGATAGAAACGTTTTGCCAAAGAGCTTAATTTTCGGTTGGCGCCACTGTACCTGTTTGATGAGCGAATCAAAAACTCCGTCCGCTGTTTGCGGAGGTAAGAATCCGCGTACGTAATCAACACAGGCATCGGGCAGATCACAATCACCCCCTGACGAAAGCAGTGATATTGATCTTGAACGACGAGACGTTCCGATGCTATTCATTTGCCAACCCGGTAGTGGCGTTATGAATTGAATGACAACTGTTACACAACATCCTGCTCGGTAATTGCCGCAGATAATGGAGACAGCACATAAGCGACTCCGCTGTTCACCTGACGGTGACTATCATGCTTTGCAACAGAAGGACACGCGAAAAGGCTTGGGTAAACACCGTGATCCACCATTCGTACTGGAAATTGGCTAACCAGCGCCTGCCGGACGTCTTCACCCAGTGCCTGATCCAAGGACACCAGATCTGTACCACTGACATCAATCCGGGGGCGGTGTACCGCCTCACCCAAGGGAAGACTTGTATCAACCAGAAAAGAAATCAACTGAAACACTGCGGACATGATTCTCCTTCCACCTGACGCACCGAGGGCACTCTTGTCACCATTGGCATGGTGAATAATCGCTGGACACATGTTTGAAAGAGGCCACTTTCCCTTTGCCAACGAATTCGGTCGGCCAGGCCGTGGATCGAACCACATGATCCCGTTGTTCATCAATATGCCGGTTTCTGGCAATACGACTTTCGATCCGAAAATAGAAAGCAGGGTCTGAGTCAATGCCACAACATTACCCATCCGATCGATTACATTCACGTGCGTCGTGCAGGAAGGACCATTACCCTCGGGGGTATCACCATCGTGTGTGAGGCGATGTTCATAGGCGTTGAGCAAACAATGTGCATACTGTGTGTACGCCCGCATTGGATCCTGAAGGTCAAGTGATGATGCGCCAGCCTGCAGTGTATTCAGTGCACGACACAGTGTCGGGCCAGCCGTCATGCCGGGGACCGTCGAAATCTGAACATCACGATAAGAAAAATCGCGCACTACACTCTGGCGCGGTGCATAGTCAGCAAGATCTTCCTCGGTGAGTTCAATTCCCATTGCCTGTGCGTCTCGCACAAGTTCGCGTGCAAAGGAACCCTGGTAATAGGACGCCGGACCTTCCTTAGCCAGTCGGGTCAAGGTGCGTGCCAGCGTGCTCTGGTCGAGGGTAGGCAGGGGACCGCCCCATTCACCGATCGGAACATGGCCGTCTGGCAGATAACACCTTGCGCTGTCCGGGAATTGAATTAATTGACGGGCAGCGGACGCGATTTTCATAGAAGAGTACCAATCCACCAACAACCCACGTGTCGCCAGTTCAATCGCCGGTGCCAGCAGTCGACCCCATTGCATGGTTCCAAACTGCGCTAGCGCCAAACCCAACCCCGCAACGAGACCGGGTACCGCGACCGATGCTGGACCCACGATATTGCGATCCTCGACGACTGCCGGCCATGCAAATAAATCACTATCCCGGCCATCGATCAATGGATAACGATCTGGATCGAGCGCCAAGGGTGCCCGAACACCGCATTCGATTGCGTAGGTTTTTTTCTCTTCCGCAAGATAGACCAGTAGGTTACCGCAACCTCCGATACCGCTCATCCATGGCTCAACGACGCCCAAGGCCGCAGACGTCGCAATGGCGGCATCAATAGCATTGCCTCCCTGGGCGAGGACCGAGGCACCAACATAGGAAGCCTCGTGATGCTGGCTGACAACGATTCCGCCGTCACCGCTCACGACTGGCTTAGTAATCGTCCAGTTTTCTTTTGGGGCGTCTGGCATCAGAACACACAAAATGCGGTTGCGTTAATCCATCTCGCCACACGATCAGTTTCGAGTAGGTTAAGCACCCGCTTCAGACGCGCAGAACCTTACCCGGATTCATGATGTTGTCCGGATCAAGCGCCTGCTTCAACGTCCGCATGACACTGACTGCTTCACCATGTTCCGCCACCAAAAAATCGATCTTGCCGTAACCAATACCATGCTCCCCTGTGCACGTACCTCCCATGGCCAAGGCCCGCATTACCATGCGCTCGTGCACCGCTTCAGCCCGCTTCACCTCTTCTTTGTCTTCGTGATCAACCACAAAAGCCAAGTGAAAATTGCCATCGCCCACGTGGCCCGCAATCGGTGCCAATAGATTATTAGCCTTAATGTCCTCCTGTGTTTCGGTAATGCAATCGGCCAGACGGGAAATCGGCACACAAACATCAGTGGACCAGATGGTGCCATTGGGACGCATGGCCTTCGCTGCATAAGCCGCATCGTGTCTCGCCTGCCACAAACGATTGCGTTCTTCGGTGTTACCTGTCCACTTAAAGTTACCACCGCCAAACTCCTCGGCAATACCTTGCACCGTTTCGGCTTGCTCAGTCGCATACTGCTCGCTGCCGTGAAATTCAAGGAATAATGTGGGAGCAATCTCGAACTCTGTCTTCGAGTACCGGTTAACGCCGTCGATCATACTCTCGTCGAGCAACTCCATTCGAGCGATGGGAATACCGTACTGAATAGTGGCAATAACAGTATTCACCGCCGATGCAACATCAGCAAATGTGCACACCGCTGATGTGATGGCCTCAGGTATGCCATAAAGACGCAGCGTAATCTCGGTGATTACACCCAGTGTCCCTTCGGAACCAACAAACAGGCGGGTGAGATCGTATCCCGCAGCAGATTTTTTGGCACGCCGCGACGTTTTGATAATGCGGCCATCGGCCAGGACAACAGTCAAGGCGAGCACATTTTCACGCATCGTGCCATAACGAACAGCATTCGTACCGGATGCCCGGCAGGCCGCCATACCACCGATCGAGGCATTCGCCCCAGGATCGATAGGAAAGAAAAGACCGCTATCACGCAGATGGGTATTCAACTGCTTTCGAGTTACACCTGGCTGGACGACGACATCCAGATCCTCGGCGTGAACTTCCAGCACCTGGTTCATCTCCTGAAGATTGATGCAGATTCCGCCGTAGAGCGCACAGACCTGTCCTTCAAGCGCAGTACCGGTGCCATAGGGGATGACCGGCACCTTGTAACGCGCGCAGGTGCTAACCACATCTTGCACTTCGTCAGCACTGAGCACAGTAACAACTGCATCGGGTGGCGACGAGGGATGAAAGGATTCATCTTTCCCAAATCGCTCACGCACCGAGTGGGCAACCGATAGACGCTCACCAAAGCGAGCCGCCAGTTCGTTGATAACTTCCTCTATCGACCCGTATGTTTTTACTGCTGCTGTCTCAACCATTTCCTTTCCTCGAAAACCCAGTTGGTTCGCCAAGGCACATGACTAGCCCCGCTGTGCTTAGACGGAAACTACCTGCGACTTACAACACGGACATCATTTTTACTCAGTCATACCGGTCGGCGGTTCGCACGATGTCGTACTCATATTGGCTGGCACTGTAACTTCCAACAGTTCAAAACTTTTAGACGTTGCTGTCTCATTATGACGTAGACCGCCTGGAATATAGATTGAATCACCTTCCCCAACCCGAACCTCATCGCCATTTTCGAACACCAGATCAATCCAACCACTCAACATAAAAACGAATTGTCCATCACAGACATGGTAGTGCCAACCTGTTGGTTCTGACATGCCTTGGGTTGCCGAGGTAATCTGTGCGTGGAACTTGCCATCACTTGCCCCAGCAACGCCGAGCTCTCTGTATTTAAAAAATGCGCGCCGACCCGTGATGTACTGGGGCTCGCTCTTCATGCTGACAGTCGGACCCGTGGCAAGGACTACTGTAGTTTCTGCTGTCTGCACCATGGTCTCACTCCTTTATTGAATGTCACTATTGTTTTGCATCGAATGTCCCCGACAACTTTTTCCATATTCTTCAACTAACGTTCTGATGAACTATCTATCCTTGAGTAATGTATCTACCTATGCGATCAAAATGAACCATATTGCGCCATCCTAACAACTTTCTGGTATAGCCCAAATCCTATTATCCGTTTTACCCGCTGTTTAGGAGTCTTATATCATCACCACGAG
>CAJQRU010000058.1 GCA_905612355.1 uncultured Gammaproteobacteria bacterium | reverse complement strand
CGCGCGAAATAACTTTTACGACACCAGTGCACCAGCACAGCTGCTGCCGGCACCGGCCGTGCAACCTAAACAGTGGGGTCGTACTGCAATGCGCTGGCCGGTTAGCTCGGTGGGATGCAGATCCCACAAGTAAGTGCTTGGCCTCTCACCCAACGACACGCCGGTTACCTGGTTAAAGTCACAGTCAAATACCCGGCCTTGCCAGTCAACGCTTAAGGTTGTTCGACACATCAGGGCGGGCACTGTGTCGGGGTTGAAGTGTTGTTCAAGCAGACCGAGATAACGGGCATAGTCTCCGGCGCGTTTCAGTTGGTGGGCAAAGCGGTTAATGGGGAGGTTGGTTAAGGTCAAAAGGCGATTGAACACAATCGCGTGTTCATCCATCAGGCGCTCGCGATATTGCCCCTCAAGACTTGTCTGAGCGGGTGGAAGGTGGGCTCCGTTGGGGTTGTAAACCAGATCGAGCACCAGCGAATCGTCTTTGCCGTAGCCCAACCGGTTGAGCGCTTTGAGGCCAGCGATACTGCGCTCATAGACCCCGCGCCCCCGTTGTTGATCCACCGTGTGCTGGCTATAGCATGGCAAAGAGCACACCAGTCGCACTCGTCGGTTGGCGTACCATTCACTGAGGTCGCTTTGGCCAGGCTCCGACAGGATAGTCAGGTTACAGCGGCTGGTGATGGCGATGCTCGCGCGGGTTAGCGCGTCACCGAGATAACGAAAATGCGGATTGAGTTCAGGGGCCCCACCGGTCAGATCCACCTGGCGGATGTTGTGTTGCTGGCACCAGGTCAGGATACGGTTCATGGTCTTTTGAGTCATCAACTCCGTGCGCTTGGGGCCGGCATCGACATGGCAATGGGTGCAGGCCTGGTTACAGAGGTACCCAAGATTTAGCTGCAGGTCCACGGTATCGCTTCGGCAAAGAGGCGACAGTCCATGGCGAGCGAGGACACGATCAAATACTGCGTCTGGCTTTTCGACATCGAGCCCTCGGTGATGTTGTTCGTTGAGTACGCGATCGCTCAAGTTGTCTTTAGTGGGGGATTGGTTAGCCATCGGTTTTGTCGGGGAAGTCGCAGTAGCGTTTTAAGGCACAGTCAGGACAGTTAGGGCGCCGAGCGGTACAGGTGTAACGCCCGTGCAGAATCAAAAGGTGATGAGCGTTAGCGAGGTAGCGTTTTGGCGTGGCCTTCATCAGAGCGGCTTCGACGGCGCCGACGGTTTTGCCAGGCGCAAGACCGGTGCGGTTAGAAACTCGAAAGACATGCGTATCCACCGCAATGGTCGGCTGGCCGAAGGCGGTGTTTAATATCACGTTTGCGGTTTTGCGTCCCACGCCCGGCAGGCGCTCGAGCTCGACTCGAGTGCGCGGTACCTGGCTATCGTGTTCTTCGATCAGTAGGCGACAGGTCTTAATGATGTTTTTGGCCTTGGTGTTGAAGAGTCCGATGCGCTTGATGTGAGCACGCACGCGAGCAAGACCCAACGCTAACAGTGCTTCGGGCGTGTGGGCCTGGGCAAACAGGCCTTTGGTTGCGCGATTGACCGAGGTGTCGGTGGCCTGGGCGGAAAGGATCACCGCGACCAGCAACTCGAAAGGTGAGGCGTAGACCAACTCAGTCACAGGTGCGGTGATCGAGGCGGTTAACGCCTGATAGAGGCGGTTGATCTTGTACGGACTCACTGGGAGATTGACGGACCAGTTCGCTGCCGTTGACCGCGGCGGCGTTTGACGCTGGCGGTAATCTCCGCTCGGCGGCTCTTTAGGGTCGGGGGTACGGGTGCCACCGCTGTCGGGGCAGGCGCGCCGAGGCGTTGGCGGCGGTTGGCGATACGGACTCGGGCACGCTCGGCTTTTTCGGGCGCGAGATCAGGCCACGGGGTGGGTCCTTCGAACGGTGCACACGGGGCTAAAGTGATGCAATCAACCGGGCACGGCGCCAGGCATAACTCGCAGCCAGTGCATTCGTTTTGCATGATGGTGTGCATCAGTTTGCCGGAACCGACGATGGCATCGACCGGGCAGGCGGCAATACAAAGGGTGCAACCGATGCATTCCGCCTCGTCGATACGTGCGTAAATCCACCCGTCGCTCTTCCCGCAACTGGGGTCCAGCGGTTTGGGGGGGGTGCCGAGCAAGTCCGCTAGCGCGTTGATGGAGTGCGTTCCCCCTGGTGGGCAACGATTGATGTCGCTCGTCTCTTTGGCAATCTCCCTCGCGTAGTCCAGGCACGAGGGATAGCCGCATTTTGTACACTGAGTTTGAGGCAGCAAGGCGTCGATGGCCGCAATGGAAACGCCAGGGCTCATTTGATGAGGCGCTCCGGTGCGCAGGCGAGTCGATCGGGGTCGCTGGTGTTGTTAAAATGATGGGGCTTCACGGGCAGCCTCGAAGACTCACGTACACCGACGTCGTGGTCAGGTGAGTCGTACCACGTAATGGCGGCGAGTGGTCAGCGCAATGGAAATAGGCGATGTCCTCGGGTAGATCAAACAGGTGGTGTGGGTAGGGGCGGGTTGCCACAGGGGTTGCTGCCAGAGAGGTAATCGACACGGGCGACTCGGTGAGTAATGGATTCAGCGAACCCGGGTGCCAGGAGTCGCGCCTGTATCCGGTGAGAGCAGCCAGATGTCAGTGCCACCCGGGCCGGCGGCCAGTACCATGCCTTGGGACACTCCGAAACGCATTTTTCGAGGCGCTAGATTGGCGACCACAATTACCAGGCGCCCGATCAATGCGTCTGGCTCGTAAGCCGACTTGATGCCGGCAAAGACATTACGTTCCGTGCCGCCAAGGTCGAGCGTCAATTGCAATAACTTGTCGGCCCCTTCCACCTGCTGGGCATGGACGACACGCGCTACACGAAGATCAATTTTTGAAAAATCATCAATCGTAATCTCGTCTTCAAAAGGCTCATGATCGGGTGCGGGGGCCGGTTGGTCGGCATCGGTTGCGGGCTGGTTGGTATCGTTGGTCATAGCGTCTATCGCCTGGGTTTCGATTCGCTTGAGCAGCGTCTCAAAAGGTGAAATATCGTGATCCAGCAGGGGTTCGACGAGCCGTTCCCAGTCACCGGGTCGACTGATTGTCGTTTTGAGAAAGCGCTCTATGCGGTCGGTCAGCGCCGGTAGGGCGGGAGCAAGATAACTCGCCAATACGCGAAACAAATTAATGCCCTGGCTGCAGATGGCATGGAGCTCCTCAGCGCGACCTCCCTCCCGTGCTAACACCCACGGTTGACGGTCGTTGATGTATTGGTTGGCTTCGTCGGCAAGTGCCATGATTTCTCGAACAGCGCGGCTGAATTCCCGAGATTCATAACGTTCGGTCACGGTTTTGCCGTAGCTCGCGAAGCGGTCGTAAAGTTCGGGGTTATCCAGTCGAGGCCCGAGCCGCGAGTCGAAGGTTTTCTCAATAAAACCCGCGCAGCGGCTGGCAATATTGACCAGTTTGCCAACCAGATCGGAATTGACCCGTTGAACAAAGTCTTCCAGATTCAAATCAATGTCTTCGACTCGACTGTTCAATTTGGCCACAAAGTAGTAACGCAGATAATCTGGGTCGAAGTGGTTCAGGTAGGCGCGGGCAGTAATGAATGTGCCGCGCGACTTGGACATTTTTTGTCCGTTGACCGTGAGAAAACCATGCGCGTAGACCGCGCTCGGGGTGCGAAAGCCACCGGCGCTAAGCATGGCAGGCCAGAACAGGGTGTGGAAATAAAGAATGTCTTTGCCGATAAAATGATACAGCTCGGCTTTGGAATCACGGTCCCAGAAAGCATCGAAGTCCAGTCCATCGCGATCACACAGGTGTTTAAAGCTGGCCATGTAACCAATGGGGGCGTCCAACCAGACATAGAAATATTTCCCAGGCTGGTCGGGGATTTCGAAACCAAAGTAGGGGGCATCGCGCGAGATGTCCCAATCCATTAGGCCGGTGGTAAACCATTCTTGTAGCTTGTTGGTGACCTCGGATTGGAGTCGACCCGAACCTGTCCACTCGCTCAACATGGGCTCGAAGTGACTCAGTTTGACGAAAAAATGCACCGACTCACGGGTCTCCGGCGGTGTGCCGGATAACGCCGAGACTGCATCGATCAGGTCGGTGGGCTCGTAAGTGGCACCGCAACTTTCGCAATTGTCTCCATACTGATCGAGTGCCTTGCAGCGTGGACAGGTGCCGCGAATGAAGCGGTCGGGTAGAAACAGACCTTCGATCGGGTCCCACGCCTGGGAGATCGTGCGTTGGTCGATATGGCCGCCCGTTCGGAGGGAGCGATAGATGTGCTCTGAGAAGTGGCGATTCTCCTCGGAATGGGTGGAGTGATAATGGTTGAATGCAATGTGAAAATCCTCGAAGTCCCTGCGGTGTTCCTCACCCACGCGCTCGATCAAGGCTTCAGGCGATATCCCCTCTTCGCGAGCCTTAAGCATGATGGGCGTGCCGTGGGCATCATCAGCACAGACGTAGTAGACCTGGTGACCGGCAAGACGCATCGCACGGACCCAGGTGTCGGTCTGAACATACTCCACGAGATGCCCAAGATGAATCGAACCGTTGGCGTAAGGCAGGGCGCTAGTAACGAGAATTTGTCGAGTCATGGTAAAAATATCGGGCTGGGCCAGCGTGCTGCTAATGACGCCTTTCATTGGCGAATCAGGCACGGGATTGATCGTTGACGCGAGGTTTGATTTAGCGCGTCGTTGGATGAGTCAAAGTATAACGAACCCAAGGGCTGATCGCCGAGTGGTGTGATAGCATCCCTCGTGCGCAGTTCATCCCCCGCAGCCCATCGCCTGCAGGGATTCCCGGCGCGCAGGGCCCGAGGCCGCTGGCGAGGGGTCTACCCATATGGGGCGCGTAGTTTTGAAACATTTCGATCGTTTGTCAGGAGAAGACATTGGGTGAGATCAACAAAGAGGCCGTCACACGCAGGCTTGCGACGGTTATAGACCCCCACACGGACTCAGATCTGGTCGCTGGAAAAACGATCACCGAAATCATTGTCGATGGAGCTGATGTGAAGATTCGTTTGACCCTGGGTTATCCGGCGAAAAGCTGGCACGGTGTTTTAAAAGAGCAGGTCAGCGCTGCCCTGGCGGATCTCGACGGACTCGGTGAGGTCGCGATTGACATTGATACCGATGTGGTAGCCCATGAAGTGCAAAAAGGGGTGACACCGATCAATGGGGTTCGAAACATCATTGCCATTGCCTCGGGCAAAGGCGGTGTGGGCAAGTCAACTGTGGCAGTAAATCTCGCTCTCGCGTTGTCCTCGGAAGGGGCTGCGGTTGGCATCCTTGATGCCGATATTTATGGCCCAAGCCAGCCCAGAATGTTGGGACTCAATCAGCGACCCGAATCCGTCGATGGTAAGAGCCTGGAGCCGTTGGTGAGCTACCAGATTCAGGTCATGTCGATTGGATTTTTGATTGAGGAAGACTCTCCCATGATCTGGCGCGGGCCGATGGTGACGCAGGCGCTTGAACAATTGCTCAATGACACACATTGGAAGAATCTGGATTATTTGGTGATTGATTTACCCCCCGGAACGGGTGATATCCAATTGACGCTGGCCCAGAAAGTCCCGGTATCGGGGGCCGTTATCGTGACCACGCCGCAGAACATCGCGGTGCTCGATGCACGCAAGGGTCTGAAGATGTTTGAGAAAGTCGAGATTCCGGTGTTGGGTGTTCTAGAAAATATGAGCACGCATATCTGCAGTGAATGTGGCCACGAAGAACATATTTTTGGCGCGGGCGGGGGCGAGCAAATGGCTGATGATTATGACGTTGAGCATTTGGGGAACATTCCACTTGATTCGAGCATTCGGGCAGATGTCGACGGGGGAAAGCCCACGGTGGTGGCTGACCCCGATGGTGCGATTGCAGCTATCTATCGGCAGGTTGCGCGCCGAGTCGGGGGTAAACTGGCGGTGCGCAAACGCAACTACAGTGACGTATTCCCTTCCATTGTGATCGAAAACAACTGAGGGGTACTCGACTTGAGCATCAAGTCAGATCGCTGGATTCGAGAAAAGGCATTGGCCGATGCCATGATCGAGCCGTTCGAAGCGGGTCAGGTCTCGAGCCTGGACGGTCGGCCGATCGTGTCATACGGGACCTCAAGTTATGGCTATGACATTCGTTGTTCACGTGAGTTTAAAATTTTCACTAACATTAATTCTGCCGTGGTGGACCCCAAGGCGTTTGACGAAAGCAGTTTTGTGGAGTTCGAAGGCGACGTGTGTATCATTCCACCGAACTCGTTTGCCCTGGCAAGTACGGTTGAATACTTTCGCATTCCTCGTAACGTCTTAACGATTTGCCTCGGTAAGTCGACCTATGCGCGCTGCGGTATCATCGTCAACGTGACGCCGTTTGAGCCTGAGTGGGAGGGCTACGTGACGCTTGAGTTCTCGAATACCACCCCGTTACCGGCCAAGATCTATGCGAATGAGGGTGTAGCACAGGTAATCTTCTTTGAAGCTAGCGAAGAGTGCGAGGTGTCATATAAAGAACGGTCGGGTAAGTACCAGGGTCAGACGGGCGTGACCCTACCGCGCGCCTAACTGGAGCATCGCGTTATGGCAGGAAACACAATCGGCGAAGCATTCCGGCTGACTACGTTTGGTGAGAGTCACGGGCCGGTATTGGGTTGCATCATTGACGGCTGTCCGCCCGGGCTGACCCTTAGCACGGCTGATATCCAGCCGGACATGGATAGGCGACGACCGGGTCAATCCCACGTGACGACGCAACGGCGTGAGGCCGATGAGGTCGACATCGTCTCGGGCGTGTTCGAGGGTAGGACAACCGGTGTTCCTATCGCCTTGTTGGTTAAGAATACCGATCAACGTTCACGTGACTATGAGGCTATTAAGGACGTCTTTAGACCGGGTCATGCGGATTACACTTATCTCAGGAAATATGGTATCCGAGATTATCGTGGTAGCGGACGTGCGTCGGCGCGAGAGACCGCGATGCGGGTTGCCGCGGGTGCTGTTGCGCGTAAATACTTGCGCGAAATCGAGGGCATTGTTGTACAGGGTTATCTGGAACGGATGGGCGCAGTTCGCGTTGAAAAAATTGATTGGGAAGAGATTGATCGAAATCTATTTTTCTGTCCCGACGCGGGGAAAGTCGACGCGTTAGAGGCGTTAATCGATGAGTCTCGACGCGCGGGTGATTCTATTGGAGCTCAAGTACGGGTCGTCGCGCGAGGCGTGCCGTCGGGAATTGGAGAGCCGGTTTTCGATAAATTGGACGCGGCCATAGCCGGCGCCATGATGTCGATTAACGCGGTTAAGGGTGTTGAGATCGGCAGTGGCTTTGCCAGCGTAGGGCAGCGCGGTTCTGAACATCGCGATGAAATCACGCCGGCAGGTTTCACTTCGAATCATGCGGGCGGTATGTTGGGGGGCGTTTCGACCGGGCAAGAGATAGATGTTCGTATTGCGCTTAAACCGACCTCGAGTATTCCCACTGCGGCCAAGACGATCAATCGTAACGGAGGGGTCGAAGAGGTGAGGACTACCGGGCGTCATGATCCTTGCGTGGGGATTCGAGCAGTACCCATCGCGGAAGCCATGCTGCTTTTGGTGTTAATGGATTTTGTCCTTCGACAACGTCAATTGGGGATAGAGCAAGCCGACCGCGGTCCGTTGATCCCGGGCAGTGTGCCCTAAAGTTTTGTTGTCGCTGCGGCGTGAGGGTTTTGCCGCGTAGGAAGTGGCTAGGTCGCTGACTCGGCACTGATGTCCAGTAGATGAACCGTCGCTCCGGCGAGATCATCGATAAAGCGAATCTGATCGACATCACACGTGGAGGTGTGCTCCAAGGTGTTGCGCAATTGGCCTAAGGCATCGAGGGTTAGAGCCGCATCGATCGGCGAGCCCAGGTGGCGGCAGTCATTGGCTTTGTAAATGCGACGGGCAATGTCGCGGGCCAGGGTTAGGTGCAGTGCCGAACAGGCGATCAATGCAGAGGGCTCTGTTGCATGCTGGTCCAACGGCAGATCGACTTCGCCGAGGGCATCACGAAGTTCGTAAAGCAGGGTGCGAAAGGTGATGGGGGGGTGTTGCATGTCGAGACCGGGTCGGTGTTTGGTAACGCTATGTGCGGTGGGGTCGGTCGCAGGCCTATGTTAAACTTAAGCGCGATAACTCGGTCGCTCAAAAGATAGGGAAATCAAACGCATGGCAGGTCAAACCCTCTACGACAAGCTGTGGCAGATGCACGTCGTTCACACACAAGACGATGGTACCACGCTGATTTATATCGATCGGCACCTACTCCACGAAGTTACCTCACCACAAGCCTTTACGGGCCTGCGCAACGCCTCGAGGCAGCCCTGGCGCATAGACACTAATTTAGCTGTCGCAGAACACAACGTACCGACCACGAACCGCAGTGCCGGTATCACCGACCCGGTGTCAAAAATTCAGGTCGAGACACTAACCCGGAATTGTAAGGAATTCGGCATCACTGAATTTGACATGCACGATCCTCGCCAGGGCATTGTGCATGTGATGGGTCCGGAGCAGGGGGCGACCTTGCCCGGGATGACGATTGTTTGTGGCGATTCTCATACGGCAACCCACGGTGCGTTCGGCGCGCTAGCGTTTGGCATCGGCACCTCCGAAGTCGAGCACGTACTCGCTACGCAGTGCCTGGTGGCGCGAAAAATGAATAACATGCGGGTGCGGGTTGAGGGGCCGCTGTCACCGGGGGTCACAGCCAAAGATCTGATCCTCGCGATCATTGGACACATTGGCACGGCGGGTGGGACCGGCTGTGCCATCGAGTTCGCTGGGGAAGCTATCCGTTCATTAAGCATGGAAGGTCGCATGACCTTGTGCAACATGGCGATAGAAGGCGGTGCGCGGTCGGGTATCGTGGCGGTTGATCAGACTACACTTGACTACGTGGTGGGTCGGCCTTATGCGCCAAGCGCTGCCTTGTGGTCACTGGCAGAAAGTGCCTGGCGTGATTTGGTGTCCGATGATGATGCGGTGTTTGATAAGGATATAGAACTCGATGCCACAAAGATCCTGCCGCAGGTTACCTGGGGAACATCGCCAGAGATGGTCGTGGGGGTCGACGGTCGTGTGCCAGACCCGGCGGGCGAAGCAGATCCGTTACGAAAGTCAGGCTGGCAACGGGCACTGGAATATATGGATCTTCAGCCAGGCATGCCGATTCAGGAAATCACGCTCGACAAGGTGTTTATCGGGTCGTGTACCAATGGACGTATCGAAGATCTGCGCGCAGCGGCGGCGGTGGCCCGAGGCAAGCACGTCGCCGATGGCATTAAGCTTGCGATGGTGGTGCCCGGATCGGGGCTAGTCAAGGCGCAGGCCGAGGCGGAGGGGCTTGACCGAGTATTCCTAGAGGCAGGCTTCGAGTGGCGTGAGCCGGGGTGCTCGATGTGTCTCGCGATGAATGCCGATCGCCTCGAACCAGGCGAACGTTGTGCAGCGACCTCTAACCGAAATTTCGAAGGGCGCCAGGGTCAAGGTGGCCGCACTCACCTGGTATCGCCGGCGATGGCGGCTGCAGCGGCAGTTAATGGCCACTTTGTTAACACTCAGTCCTGGGATCCAACTGCATGAAGAACACAGCGCAATCCTCATGGGAGCCTTTCGTCACGTTTGAAGGGGTGGTAGTGCCCATCGATCATGCGAATGTCGATACCGATGCCATCATCCCAAAACAGTTTCTTAAATCCATTGAGCGTACCGGGTTTGGTGATAATTTGTTTGATGAGTGGCGTTATCTTGATCATGGTGAACCGGGGCAGGATTGTAGTACCCGGCCTGAGAACCCTGACTTCGTCCTCAACCAGGCAGATTACCGAAGTGGGCAAGTAATGATCGGGCGGCGTAATTTTGGCTGCGGTTCGTCACGCGAACATGCGGTATGGGCTTTGCGTGATTTTGGAATTCGCGTGGTCATCGCGCCGAGTTTCGCTGATATTTTTTTCAATAACTGTTTCAAAAATGGGTTGCTGCCAATCACTATGGAAGAGTCAGCCATTGACCGATTGTTCGAACGGGTGGCCGAGGAGCCTGGATTTCAGGTTAGGACCGACCTTGATGCACAGGTGGTGTCCTTCAGTGGCGGGGAGTCGTTGGCCTTTGAAGTTGACAGTTTCAAAAAATACTGCCTGGTAAATGGATTAGATGATATCGATTTAACCTTGAAACACGACACCGACATTCGAAACAGTCACTCGGCGTAACCCGACGGCATCGTACAACGGCTTCAACGCCACCACCATTTGAATGGTCGAACAATTTGGATTCGCAATGATTCCTGGATGATCGGTCAAGACGTGCGGGTTCACTTCAGGCACGACCAGCGGAATGTCGTCATCGTTTCGAAAATGTGATGTGTTGTCGATGACGACACAACCTTTTTCAACTGCACGCGGGGCAAACTCGGCAGACACGCTGCCACCTGCTGAGAAAAACGCGATGTCTACCTTAGAAAAGTCAAATCCCTCGAGACGTTCGACATCGACAACGCCTTTGCGGAACAACACTGTGTTACCCGCGGAACGTTCACTAGCCAACGCGTAAAGGCGATTAACGGGAAAG
>CAJQRU010000057.1 GCA_905612355.1 uncultured Gammaproteobacteria bacterium | reverse complement strand
TAACACGTTTCTAAAACCGTTTCCTATCCCCAAGGAGAACGATCGGTCGTGACCACGACCCCCTTAACAAAGACCCGTGATGTGCCCGCCGACAGCAATGCGCTAGCAGCCCGTTACCAGACTGTTCTTGAACGTATTCGCGAAGCCGAGCGCCGCTATGGCCGGGAAAATGGCAGCGTTTCTCTGATCGCTGTGAGTAAGACCCAACCGGCCATTGCCATCGAAGCAGTTCACACCCTTGGACAATCAGCCTTTGGCGAAAATCACTTGCAAGAAGCCATCGAAAAGATAGACACACTTGGGGATAAGTCACTCGTCTGGCATTTCATTGGCCACATTCAAAACAATAAGTGTCGTCTTATTGCCACTCATTTCGACTGGGTGCACAGCGTCGATCGCATCAAAACTGCGCAGCGACTCGCCAGCCTAAGACCTGAAAACCACCCAGCGCTCAATGTGTTAATTCAAGTAAACCTCGAAGGTGAGATATCCAAATCGGGTGCCCCACCCCAAGATGTAATGCCACTCGCTACCGCAATTGCCGATCAACCCCGGCTACGACTTCGTGGCCTGATGGCCATTCCAAGCCCCTCGAACGACTTTGATCACCAACGACAAATATTTTCCCGTTTGCGGGGCATTCGTGATGAACTGATCGATCAAGACTATCCCATCGACTGTTTGTCGATGGGCATGACGGACGATCTAGAAGCCGCCATTGCAGAAGGCGCAACCCATGTTCGCATCGGTACAGCGATTTTCGGCGCGCGCCGACCACGGCATCAATAACCCAATGAATATGACATATAGACGAGAGGCCTGATCATGACATCAATCACCGCGTTCATTGGCAGCGGCAACATGGCCCGCAGCCTTATCGGCGGACTGGTCGATTCGGGCACTGCCCCAGAATCAATTCTTGCTTCCGATCCTGATGCTGCACAACGTCAGCAGCTAACGGAGCAGTTCAAGGTTCGCACCTGTGATGACAACACAACCGTGGCAAAGATTGCCGATGTACTGGTAATGGCGGTAAAACCACAGGTCATGCGCGAAGCCCTGCTTCCACTTGGCCCTATCCTGCGTGAGCGCCGGCCACTCCTTGTCTCGATTGCTGCCGGCGTTACGATTGACAGCATGACGGCGTGGATCGGGGGCCAACCGGCCATCGTTCGTGTGATGCCCAATACCCCAGCGCTGGTTGGCGCGGGGGCCTCTGGACTATTTGCCAACGAAGCGGTCAGCAATACACAACGCGAAGTCGCGCAATCCATAATGCAAGCGGTCGGTATGAGCGTCTGGGTTTCCCGTGAAGCGCTGATTGACACTGTCACGGCCGTCTCGGGCAGTGGCCCCGCGTATTTCTTTTATCTGATGGAAGCTATCGAAGCTGCTGGAGTGGCTGGGGGCCTTGCACCTGATATTGCCCGTCGCTTGACTCTGCAGACCGCGCTTGGCGCGGCAAAACTTGCCATAGCTAGCAGTGAACCTGTGACAGAGCTGCGACGTCGCGTCACTTCGCCCGGTGGCACCACGGAACGGGCCATCCAGTTTCTTGAATCTGCTGGGGCTAGCGAGACGATTCAACGAGCGGTAGACGCAGCGCGTATTCGTTCCGAAGAACTCGCGCAACTTGCGCAAGAGGACTAATCGATGGGTTCAGGTTACGCTAACGATGCAGGGTTCTTCCTGATCGATATATTCGTTGGGCTTTACGTATTAGTTGTACTCCTACGTTACTTACTTCAACTGACGCGAGCCGACTTCTACAATCCTGTTTCACAGTTCCTGGTCAAGGCAACCAACCCACCACTGGCTTGGTTGCGCCAGTTGATTCCACCGTTTGGCGCGCTGGATGCGCCCACCTTGATCCTGCTTCTGTGCCTTCAGTTGTTAGAGATCGCGCTGAAGACCTTCCTCCTCGGGCATTCGCCAACACTGATCGGGCTGGTTACGCTAGCAGTTGGGGAGTTACTTAAAATGGCAATATACATTTTCGTGACCGCGCTGTTTGCCCGGGCCATCATGAGCTGGTTTACTGGCGCAGGCTATCCTCCGCTGGCGAAATTAGTGTACACGTTTACCGAATCGGCACTTGGCCCCGCTCGGCGCATATTGCCAAGCTCAGCGGGACTTGACCTGTCCCCGATCGCTGTTTTCATCGTCCTGATGCTGGCCATGAAGCTGATCGTGCAACCTCTCCTCGACTTCGGGCGCATGACACTCTGACATCTTCACCGTGCAACCGCCCAGCCTGTTCACGGGACAGATAACACCCTGCCCGCCACGGCACTCAACTGGCGCATCATTGCCGGATCACGCGCCTCTGGCTGGGTAATCAGCGCCGCGTCTAGCGCCAGATCACAGCCATGGGGACAGGCGAGTGGCCGATGATGCAGGCGACCTGCAACAGTCTTAACGAGCTCGCGAGCCCGATCGGCATTCTCAGTCAACACCCGAATAACATCGGTCACCTCGACGTTGACGTGGTCTGGATGCCAGCAATCATAGTCAGTGACCATGGCGACTGTGGCGTAACACATTTCTGCTTCACGCGCGAGCTTGGCCTCGGGCATGTTGGTCATACCGATCACGTCACAACCCCATGTCCGATAAAGGTTTGACTCCGCCAGAGTTGAAAACTGCGGCCCCTCCATCGCCAGATAGGTTCCGTTTCGGACTGCACCAATGCCAATCTCACTGGCGACACCTTCAAGTGCATCACCCAATCGAGCGCAGACCGGGTGGGCCATCGAAACGTGTGCGACCAACCCGGGCCCAAAAAAACTCTTGTCTCGAGCAAATGTCCTGTCAATGAATTGGTCGACCAACACAAAAGTTCCTGGCGCCAGTTCATCGCGAAACGAACCGCAAGCAGAAAGGGAGATGATGTCCGTCACGCCGGCCCGTTTCAAGACGTCGATATTGGCCCGATAATTGATGCTCGTGGGTGAATGGCAATGGCCGCGCCCATGGCGCGGAAGAAATACCAACTCAACCTCACCGAGGCGACCGTGTAGAAGTGCATCCGATGGCGTGCCGTAAGGGGAAGTGCTCTCGATCCAACGCGTGTCACTGAGGCCATCGATTTCGTAAACACCCGATCCTCCGATCACCCCAATTCGTGCTTTTCTGCCTTCTGTCATAGTCTCATCCTGTGTTCATTTTGGTATAGGTCAATCAGACCAACACTTAGGCCACTCTACAATAAACGCCAACGTCAAGAATTTTTAGGTACCATAGACTGGTCGGGATAAAAAGGATCAGCCGATCCACTACAATCCAATTCAGGCCCAAATTCGTAAAGTACAAATTGTATTTTATGTACTCCGTTGAATTATTTTCCACATTGATCGAAAAATTTCTATGAGTAAAAGCAAACACTCCCGCGGTAACAAGCAGTCGTTCACTCCGCCCGCCGCTCAGAGCGCCGACCGACACGTCCTCTATGAGCAGTCGGTACAGTGTGTTGAGGCCGAAATTGACATGGTGGATGACACCTTCAAACAACTTCGTGGACGGCAGGCTCGTTTCCTGCGAGAGGATTTTTGCGGTACAGCCAACACCAGCTGTGAGTGGGTAAGGCGTCGTGACGACAACCGCGCGCTCAGTGTCGACCTAGACCCCGCAGTCCTGCGCTGGGGGTTGAAGCACAACGTCAGTCGACTCGAAAGCAATTCGCGAGAGAGAATTGAGCTGCGCCAAGCAGACGTATGCTCGTGTGACATTCGACAAATGGACATCATTCTCGCGATGAATTTTAGTTATCAGTTGTTCAAGACTCGCGATGCACTGCGTCATTACTTTCATACAGCACACCAATCCCTAGGCAGCGACGGTATCTTTTTCATCGATGTCTATGGTGGCTACGAGTCATTTCGAGAAATTGAAGAAGCCACCGAATACGACAACTTCACCTATATCTGGGACCAAGCGCGCTACAACCCGATTAACGGCGATCTGCTGTGTTACATCCACTTTTCGTTCCCGGATGGCTCTCGGATGCGCAAAGCGTTTCGCTACGACTGGCGACTATGGACCCTGCCGGAGTTACAGGAACTTCTGTCTGAGGCAGGCTTCGAACGCGTGCTGGTTCACTGGGAGGGCACTGACAAAAAAACTAATGAGGGCAATGGCGTGTTCACGGCCACTGACATGGGTGAGGCCGACGCCAGTTGGATATGTTACATCTCAGCTGAGCGCTAACCCATCAATTCGGGCAGTCACACCAAAGAGTGACATTTGTCACTAACGAGGATGCTGACCGGACAACGCAACAGTAACCGACTCGACACGCAAACGAACCACTGCACGGTCACTTGCCTCATCAACAGTGATTCGAAAACCTGCCTCCTCGATGTTGTCACCCTGAACGGGTATACGTCGCAGCCTGGCCGTCACCAGACCCCCGACAGTGTGTGCCTCACGATCAGACAAACTCAACCCTAGCACCTCATTGGCTTCCGAGATCGGGACGCGGGAGTCCATGAGATAAACACCGGGAGAGACCTCCTCCAATTGGTGCCGCTTTCTCGGACTGTACTCATCAAAGTCATAACCCACATCAATCTCTCCCACCACCTCCTCGAGGATGTCCTCCATCGTGATCATGCCAGTCGCACCCAGACCGCCATGGGAACAGCAACAACCCGCGTGCTAACCCGAACCGGGTTGGCCACCGCGATCGTCTTCGGCGTAACCTCGCCAATTAACAAAAGCAACGGGACCATGAGCAACAAACTGATCACACCTGCCCGCTCAAGACCATAAAGACTAACCAGAATACCCACGGCATTGGCCGTTGCCGCAATATTAATGAGCTCGTTACCCGTCAAGATCGATATGATCAAGCGCCGCGGCTGATCGAGAAGCGCATGCAACTGTTCCGACTGCGGATTACTTTCCCGCCGTAATTGCTGCAAATCCAATCGCGACAGCGAGAACAGTGCTGTTTCAGAGCCAGAGAAAAATGCCGAGGCCAGCAGTAAAAGCAGCAATAGTGCCAAACGAAGCACCATCCCCGGCTCTATCAGAAGGGCGACATCAAAAGAGAAAAAAGCACCCAAGGCAGACCACTGCATGGCGACGGTGTGAAATAGATGTTCCATCCGAACGCCCTCTTGGCAAAGCAGAGGTGCCGTGGCGCTGACGCCGAAGCAAACGATCTTTCATAGAATCCAACTTAATGTTGTTTCTATGAAAATATGACTAACTCACTCTCCCACAATTAGTAAAAGAAATATACTGAGGGCTGCAACTCCACCCAACGATGTCGTGCTAATCACCCGCAACGGTCATTTCATTGATCAGAATAGAGCCACAACGGACGTTACCTCGCGTGTCCACGTCAGTCCCCACATCACTGAAATCCTTGAACATCTGCTTAAGGTTACCCGCTATAGTGATTTCGTCGACGGGAAACTGAATTTCGCCCTGATCTACCCAGAACCCCGCCGCACCGCGGGAGTAATCCCCCGTCACTGGATTAACACCGAAACCGATCAACTCAGTTACCAATAGGCCACGACCCATATCCGAAACCAACTCATCCAGTGACTTGGTACCGGACACCAGCGTCAAATTATGCACCCCCCCGGCATTCCCCGTCGTGCGCAGGTCCAGCCGACGCGCCGAATAAGAGTCAAGTACATAGCCGGTCAATACGCCGTCACTGACGATATCCCGCGTCCGTGTCTGAACGCCTTCACCATCAAACGCAGCGCTACCGATGGCCCTTGGCAGCAGTGGTTGCTCATGAACACGCACCCAATCCGGAAACACGGGCTGCTCCAGTTGATCAAGTAAAAACGAAGCTTTACGATAAAGCGCACTGCCGGAAATCGCCGATACCAGATGCGACAAGAGGCTCGCCGCCACCGGTGCTTCGAAAAGTACGGGCACCCGATCTGTAGACACTCGTCTTGAGCTCAGCCGCCGCACCGTACGTTGCGCCGCTTGTTTTCCAACCGCTGCAGCAGCTTCAAGATCCTCATATCGTCTCGCCGAGGTATACCAGTAATCACGCTGCATTCCACCTTCGCCGCGACCAATCACAGAGCAACTG
Organism: uncultured Gammaproteobacteria bacterium; assembly: GCA_905612355.1. Classification (GTDB taxonomy): domain Bacteria; phylum Pseudomonadota; class Gammaproteobacteria; order Arenicellales; family UBA868; genus UBA11791. The sequence continues at coordinate 1,325 of CAJQRU010000057.1, read as the reverse complement.
ATCCCATGTCGAGTCTTTCGATTTTCTGCTATAAATTCTAGGCTGTTGCCGTAGACTCCAAGCGTTTCGTGCGTCGAGACCGATGCGCCTTCGGAATTTTCGATCCGCTGATCCCAATCCAACGCTGCATGTTCACAGGCCAACGCGGCGTCAAGCGCATCATCTACTGAAGGCCGCCAAGGATGATACAGATCCAGATCTGGAAAGGTCGTCGCTAGATCGTCGACATCAGGAAGACCATTGCAGACATCGTCCTCGATATGGCGTGCAATATTGCACGCCGCTTCAACAATCTCTGCGACCGATGCGAGACCATAATCTGCGGTGCTCGCACTACCCATTTTCTGGCCTAGATACACTGTGACCACTAGACCACGATCACGTGTGTGTTCGATGGTCTCAATTTCTCCCATCCGCACATTGACGGACAGCCCCTGGCCCTGGCTAGCAGCGGCCTCTGCGGCGGTCGCACCCTGCTGGTGCGCCTGTTCCAGCGCAAATTGCACTGCACTATGCAGCGGCACTGGGTCGAGCAACGATGTCGGCATTCGAGTCATTGAATAAAGAGGAGTGCTCCGGGGACCCTATCGTCAGGGCAAACAACCGTCAGACTTCGACGCCACCTACAGTCAGTGCATCAATCCGAATGGTTGGCTGCCCCACACCAACAGGCACACTCTGACCCTCCTTGCCGCACGTCCCTACACCACTGTCAAGTTGAAGGTCATTGCCCACCATACTGACTCGCGTTAAAACATCGGGCCCATTACCGATCAGAGTCGCTCCTTTGACAGGCGCCGTGATCCGACCTTTCTCGATCAAATAGGCCTCGCTGGTCGAAAAAACAAACTTGCCCGAAGTGATGTCGACCTGACCGCCGCCAAAATTAACCGCATACAGGCCATGATCAACCGAGGCCAGTATTTCTGCGGGGTCGCGATCACCCGGCAACATATAGGTGTTTGTCATCCTGGGCATCGGCAGGTGGGCGTAGGATTCGCGGCGCCCATTGCCAGTAGGGGCAACGCCCATCAGCCGCGCATTCAGTGTGTCCTGCATGTAGCCTCGGAGTCGGCCATTCTCAATTAACACGGTGTTCTGTGTGGGCGTCCCCTCATCATCGATGGTCAGCGAACCACGACGATCCTGCAAAGTCCCATCGTCAACCACAGTACAGCCGGCCGCAGCGACCTGATCGCCGAGCCGATCGGCAAAAGCCGAGGTCCTTTTGCGATTGAAATCTCCTTCCAGCCCATGGCCAATCGCTTCGTGCAACAGTATCCCTGGCCAACCAGGCCCCAGAACCACTGGCAACGTACCAGCAG
>CAJQRU010000056.1 GCA_905612355.1 uncultured Gammaproteobacteria bacterium | reverse complement strand
CAGCGCACGGTTAAGCTGATGGAGGTTTGCCGTCTGCGGAGTACGCCGATTATGACTTTCATTAATAAGCTTGATCGTGAAGGTCGTGATCCAATGGAGTTGCTTGATGAAGTGGAGTCGGTACTTAAGATTGATTGTGCCCCCATGACTTGGCCGGTTGGGACAGGCAGACGTTTTCGGGGTATTTATCATTTGCTCAATGACCGAATACAGTTATTTGAGCGCAAGGGTGGAGAATGGTTGTCAGCTGCCAGGTTGATCAACGGTTTATCGAGCGTTGAATTAGATGAGGCCATTGGGACAGATGCTGATCTATTGCGTGAAGAAGTTGAGTTGGTTCGCGGGGCCAGCCATGCTTTCGATGCCGAGCTGTATCTGCACGGGTTGTTAACTCCTGTGTTTTTCGGTTCTGCATTGAATGGCGAAGGAACGCCCGAATTGATGGACGCGTTTGTGACGCACGCACCATCGCCCGTGCCACGTCACACCGATGTGCGTGTGGTCGATAGCGAGGAACAGAAATTTACCGGATTCGTGTTCAAGATCCAGGCGAACATGGATCCGGCCCACCATGATCGCATTGCATTCTTGAGAATTACCTCTGGTCGTTTTTCCAGGGGGATGCGGGTTTATCATGTCCGTAGCGGACGAAATATCCAGTTGAACAATGCGGTCACATTCATGGCCTCGCGCCGGGAAGCCGTTGGTGATGCGGTGGCCGGCGATATTATTGGTTTACACAATCATGGCACGATTCAGATCGGTGACACCTTCAGTGAGGGTGAAACGCTCAGATTTACCGGGATACCTAACTTTGCCCCTGAGTTGTTCCGCCGTGTGCGTTTGGCCGACCCACTGCGTTCAAAGGCGTTGCATAAAGGCCTGGATCAATTGAGCGAGGAAGGTGCGACTCAGGTATTTCGCCCACTCGAGGGGAATGATGTCGTTCTTGGTGCGGTGGGCGTGCTGCAGTTTGATGTGGCCGTGCACCGTCTTCGTCACGAGTATGGCGTGGACTGCACATTTGAAGCGGTGGCGGTGGCGACAGCCCGCTGGGTGATTTGTGATGACCCGGTTGTGCTGAGGGAGTTCACACGCCGTGCCAGCGCACATTTGGCGCTGGATGGCGGCGGCGCGTTGACCTATATCGCCCCTAACCAGGCCAATCTGCGGTTGGTCGCCGAGCGGTGGCCTGGCATTAAGTTCTCTGAAATTAAAGAGATATAGAATATTTCAATATAATGATAGAGGTATATTAGTATTAAAGTAAATTATGTATAAAATTTTAAGGTGATTGACCTAACAGGTGGCTCATTTATCCTGTGACTTGATATATGAGTGGCAATGGATAGGGGTTTATAGAGTTCGGTAGGTGACTAAACCCCACGTTGCATGATGCAAGGTGTGACGTAGACAGTTAATAATCGGTTGTCGTAAGATAGGCTAAGAATTATAGAGTTTGGCGGTTGTCGCAGCGGTGGACCATCTGGGTCATACCGCGTGGTGACTGAACAAACCGGTGTGTGTTGGATACCAATGGAGGGCTTGTCCGCCCCAGGCGGCAGTCTGAGAGTGAAGCGTGTTCCCCAAATGAATGGAGGGCTGGCGCTCTGTGTTGCGACAGTGCTGATCGGCGCCTTCTATCTCAACGTTACCCCACAAGGGGGGGTGACGGCAGGTGCGGCTGTGCCCATGCTATCGGTGCCGGTATTAGCGGGGCCCCAGCCAGTTCGGGCTGTCGAGGCGCTGCGTCCTGTGCCAAGTACAAGTACAAGCACCACCTTGACGTTGGCCGAGGCACGGGCACAGAGGCTGTCTCCAGTCAGTCAGACAGATACTCGTCTGCGCGGCGTGGAGGTCGGTCCCTGGTCACTAGCCCAGGGCACGCGCTCGTCTGTGCGCGAAGTCGATGCGTCGATGTCTTCGCGCCACGCACGGCGCCATCATGAACTTCGCTGTTTGGCTATGAACATCTATTTTGAAGCGCGTGGCGAATCTCGCCGAGGGCAACTTGCTGTGGCGGCAGTGACCTTAAATCGCAAGCGCAGCCCGCATTATCCGGACAGCATCTGTGCCGTGGTGTGGCAGTCGCGGCAGTTCAGTTGGACCCATCAATCGGTTTGGCATCGGCCGAGAAATGATCGGGCCTGGCGCTTCGCGATGAAACTGGCAAACGAGGTTTATCATAATAAGGTCAAACTGCCGGTGGTTAGCGCAACTCACTTTCATGCGCGTTACGTGGCCCCCGAGTGGTCTACCCAAATGAAACGCGTCGCCCGTATTGGTAAGCACCTGTTTTACGATTCCTGAAATGTCATCTTCTGTAAGAGACGATTCGTCTCCCTGTGTTTAGAAGTTGTGATTGACCCATTGCCCGGTTCCACGGCACACTGGTCGTTAGCTAACTGTCAATCCATGAAGGAGCTAAAAGCCATGCGTTTACCTGTGCTACCCGTTGTTGTCTTGTGCGTTGCTGGTTTGTTTTCCAGTACTGCGATAGCTGATGGCGAGACAATTTACAACAGTGGTTGTGTTGCCTGTCATGGAGCGGGTATCGCTGGTGCTCCGCGGGTTGGAGACAAGGTGGCATGGGTGCATCGTATTGCCCAAGGCACAGAAATCATTTACGAGCACGCTCTGAACGGGTTTCAGGGGACGGCCGGTATCATGCCAGCGAAGGGGGGTTTCACTCACCTGAGCGATGAGGAAGTTAAAGCGGCGATTGACTTTATGATCAAGGCGTCTAAATAGGTCCTCTCGGCGGAGCGCGTCAATGGTGGCCCGGCATCAGGGTCGCGAGACCAGGGGCGCTGTTTTGCTAAGAAACGCCTGCAGCGCACGGTAAAGACGTACCGGATCTTTACTACCCGTCAGTTCCCGAGGTGAATGCATCGCCAGTTGGGGAACACCGACATCCACTGTGCGGACACCGAGTTCGGCGGCAGTGATCGGTCCGATCGTCGTACCGCAACTCATGTCGCTGCGAACCGCAATGGTCTGCACCGGTATATCGGCTTCACTGCAAAGCGTTCGAAACACAGCCGCTGTCTCGCTATTGGTCGCATAGCGCTGATTGGCGTTGATCTTAATGACCGGACCACCGTTAAGGTGCGGTCTATGCCCCGCATCGTGTTTGTCAGGGTAATTGGGGTGGACTGCATGGGCGTTGTCGACCGAAATCAACATGGAGCGTTGTGTGATGCCGGTGAGGTCTTGATTAGGCCCCGCGAGTCGATTCAATACCGCATTCAAAAATGGCCCCTGGGCGCCGCCGGCTGACAGACTGCCTACTTCTTCGTGGTCATAGCAGGCCAGCAAATTGGTCGGCTCGTTACCGACACCACTGAGCAAAGCTTTCGCGCCGGCAAAACAGCTCAGTAGGTTGTCCAATCGCGCAGCGGCGATGAAATCCTCGTTTAAACCGACGAGCGACGGTGCCTGTTGATCGTAACAACACAACTCGAAGTCAAGGATTTCAGCCCAGGGCACGTCGGGATATTCTTGTTGTGCCTGTTTGAGGAGCAACTCCCGCAGGGTTGTTTCCGGGCTGTCAGTTGCCAGCATGAGGACCATTTCCTCCTGAGGATTGATCGTCCGGTTGCGGTTGGCCTCCCGATTCATATGAATTGCAAGGTTTGGCACGGTTGCGATAGGCCGTACAAAATCAACCAGACCACTACGCAAAGTGCCATCGGCGAGCCGGCCGGTTACTCGCCCGGCAAGGGACAGATCGCGGTCAAACCACGGTGCCAGTAATACGCCGCCATAGATTTCAGTGCTGAGTTGAAGACAGCCGTGTTGATAACGTTCGGGTACTGGCTTGACCTTCAGACAAGGGCTGTCGGTGTGTGCACCCATCATCCTGATCCCCTGCTCCTGCAGGGGCCCGGATCCCAGGCGAAATGCGATTAGTGACGCATCGTTGAGAGTGACAAACGCCGCTTCGTTTGGGGCAAGTTGCCAGGTCGCCTCAAGATCAAGCTGGTGAAACCCGGCCTCCGATAGCATAGCCGCGAGGTTCGACACCGCATGGTAGGGTGACGGTGATTTCGCCAGGAACGTCATGAGTTCCTGGTTAAAGGATTCGGTTTGACTCAGCATTTGTTGGCACGCTGTTGGTTAGCGCCCTCAGGTAGCCATTGGGGTTGCGGTATCGCAGTCGTACCGAGGCCAACGAAGTCGAAAAGTTCGCGGTCAGCCAGTTGACTCGGGGCGATACTGGCGAGGCTCCGGAAAATATTGGCCGTTCGACCGGGATGATCTTTTTCCCAATTAAGCAACATTTTCTTGATGACCTGACGTTGAAGGTTTGATTGCGAGCCGCATAGGTCACATGGAATCAATGGAAATTGCAGGGCTTGTGCGTAGCGCTCAATGTCACGTTCACGGCAGTAGGCGAGGGGGCGGATCACAATATGCTGGCCGCTGTCATTTAGCAGCTTAGGCGGCATGGCTTTAAGCTTCGCGCCGTAAAACATATTCAGAAATAAGGTTTCTACGATATCATCCATATGGTGCCCCAAGGCAATCTTGGTCATGCCTTCCCGGCTAGCGATGTCGTATAGGGCACCGCGACGTAGTCGCGAGCAAAGACCACACATGGTCTTGCCTTCAGGGATCACGCGTTTTACGATGCTATAGGTATCACGGCTGACGATCCGGTAGTCGATACCGGTGTTCGCAAGATAGGTTTCCAGTTTGGCGGTGGGAAATCCAGGTTGGTTCTGGTCTAGATTGACTGCGAGTAGATCAAATTTGACAGGTGCACGTGAACGAAGACGCATGAGGATATCAAGCAGGGTAAAGGAGTCTTTTCCGCCAGAGATGCAGACCATGATCCGGTCACCTTCTTCAATCAGGTTGTAGTCCTCGATAGCGCGGCCCACGTTCCGTCGTAGCAGTTTCTCGAGTTTATGAGGCGTTTGATCGGGTTTTGTTGGCTTGGTGAGCGCGGGCAACTGGACATTATTGCCACGCGTAACATCAAACGCTAAATTGTTCGTCATGAGTGGGTTGTTGGAACTGCCGTTTTCTTGTTGGTTGCCCTACTTTAACCGGAGTTGATCATTGGCCCGCATTCTCGTCGTTTTAGGCATGCTTGTCGGTTGTTTTGTGACGATGAGTGTTGCTCTGCTGGTTGCGGTCCATTTCATTGACTGGAACGCGCAGCGCTCGTGGGTTGCAAACAGGTTGTCTGATGCGCTCGCGCGACCGGTCAGTATTGAACGTGGCCTTGATATTGCGCTTTTCCCCAGCCCTCATGTTGTGGTGCGTGATCTGATGATCGGAACTTCGTTCGCCAATGCGGATTTCGAATTGGCCAAGATTGGTCACGGTGAGTTGCGATTAGATTTTCCGCAATTGTTGAAAGGCAAGCTTGAGTTTTCCTCAGTTCGTCTGAGTGAGGTAACCCTTAACGTCCCAGCAAGAGGTCAGCTTAGCCGACTAAATTTCCTGCCTGTTCGGCAGATCGAACTTCGTTCAGTCACGATCGTCTTGCCGGGTCAGGGACGACCCTCCTTACTGATTTCTCAAGGATTAATGTCATGGCCCGCCGAGGCGACACGCGGTGAGGTCAAACTGATGGGCACCGTGAGCGGGGAGCGCGTTATGGCAAGGGGTTCTGTGGGGTGGCGCATAGAGGGCGACGGTGATCCCCTTGCCGTTGTCGATCTCAGTATCGGGGTAGCCGCGACCACGACCACGATCAAAGGTGTGGTTGGACACAACAAGATGGATCTGGCGCTGGAATCGCAAACCCCAGCCTTCGAGCAACTGCTTGCGTGGTTCCAATGGGTACCGTCCGCGTCGATGCGTGCCCAGTTGGTGGGTTCGGCCAGATTAAAGGGGCAGTTAACCGGGCCATTGAGTGCGGGTCCGCGCTTAGAAATCAATGAGTTTGAAGTCCAGTTGTCACAGGTCCGTGGGGTATTCCAGGGCGACATCTTTTTTAAAAGCGAGGAACGTGACTGGTCAGCGGTACTGGAGATGACGGCGAGCACTCAGGATATCAGCCAGTTCCCTGATCACGGAGGCCTATGGGACCATCTTGCCGGTCCAGCCACATTGCAATCGATGGTTATGATCAATTCGCAGGACATTGCTTTATCGAATGCGATATTTTCTGTAACGGGTGAACCGTTCAAGCTCAAGGCTGAGGGTCAGGTGACTCACCGATGGGACGGGTCGGGAACAGAAGGTGAGGTCAAGTTTTCGGCAACTACGCGTGCTGTTAGGCCCACGTTGGATGCGCTGGGTTATTCTTTTCCGTTGTCGGGCAAGGGTCAGGCAGCAGGGCGCCTGAATCTTCACAAGCGAGGTTTCTCCGTGACTGATCTTGTCATTCATGGGGCAGGGGCTGGTTGGCGCGTCGACGGCGGGGGGCAGCTGGTACGGGAGGACCCGCAGGACGATGCGCAATTGGCGATCACCTTGGATGCCGAATTGCATAGTGCTTCGGTATTAAACACTTTGGGTATACCGTTTGAGGAGAAGATTGATCTGGTTGCCCACGGGCGGCTGTTAGGTTCGGCCAAGGCGCCACGCATTGATGACCTGGACTTGAAAGTAATCTCGGGGGCTTTCGATGCCACGGTGCGCGGTCAAGTGTCGAGTCTATGGCCAAAACTCGCGAGTCAACTGGATATCAAAGCGCAGGTCCCTGACCTGGGTTATTTTTCGAATGTGATCGGTGCGGTACCGGATGTATTGCCGGAACTTAAAGCGAGTGTACAGGCGCGGGTGACGACAAACGGTACGGTGATCTCTATCAATCAAGTCGAGGGAGACATTCGCGGACACGGTTTACACGGTACCTTTACTGGGATGCTGCCGGACACTCAGGACTGGACCGGCGGCACAATGGCGCTGACCGTCCAGGTGGATGATCTGTCGAGCTGGGGTCTTGGCGGGTCATTGCGAAGTAATGGAGCCGATGGGGTTCGAGTGAAGATCAATGCCGCCAACAGTGGTGACAGGCAACGTCCGTTGGCAGTTTACGGGCGGGTGAGCGGGGAGGACTGGACCGCACAGATACGCTCAAAGATGGAGAGCCTGCAGGCAACCGCCGCCTATGATCTTGAACTGAGTATTGCGGCGACTGACCCAGAGCAGCTGGTGGGCTTTTTCGCGCCTACGGTGACGCTACCTGGACCAGTGACTGCCAGCGCGTCGTTGCAAGGTCAATTCGATCAGTGGGAGACAAGCCAGGGTAGATTGGAAGTTAGTGGTGACGGAATAGAAGTTGTTTTAGATGGTCATGTATTAGCCATGGGAAAAAATGACCGACGGTTGGGCATTGATTTGAAAACCGATTCTTTTTCCAGGTTAGGCCGACTCTTTACGATGTCGTTACCCGATTCCGCCCCCGTCCGGTTGGTCGGGAGCGTCAAGAGAAGCGGCACCGGAATCGTCATTGATTCGGCGCAGTTCGACGTTGGAAACAGTGATTTTCGTGGTTCGATTGAGTATGTCGGATTCGACGATTCGGGTCGAAAACCCCGAATCAATGCACAACTCGTTTCAGAGCATTTCGATCGTAAAGATTTCCAAACGTCAGCGACGCGTAAGAGTCCCGGGATGCCGCCCGAGAAATTTTTCAGCGACCGGCGGTTAGTGCTGGACTGGATCAGTGATAACGATATTCACCTCGATTACCGGGCCAACACTGCGGTTGTTGGTGAGCATCACATGAAGGATCTTGAGTTAACCGCGATCGTTGAAGACGGGAAACTTGTGCTCGATGAGATCCGTGCCGACATGCAAGGTGCTCAAATGAAGGTAACGCTGGAATTGGATGCCAGGCAACGGCCCTATGACATTAATTACAGCTATCAACTCTTGGGTATGCAGGTGGCCAGGTGGTTAACAGAGAGCAAGGCAGTCCAAGCACTGACCGGTGAAGTGGATCTCGAAGTGAAACTGAAGGGCAAAGGTAATTCAATACGTGAAGTGGTCTCCCATGCTGATGGTTATGCGGTCATGGTCATTCACAGTGCGAAGATTCCTCGCAAGGCACGTATTTTGTTGCCGACATCGGTGCTCATGGCAGCGCTGAGGACCATTAACCCGTTTGCCAAGGAATCGCCGGTGTACAACATCGAATGCGGCCTGATCGGTTTTCGTATTGACGATGGCAAGGCTTTTGCTGACCATACTTTGGCATTGCAAGCAAAAGAGGTAACGGTCTTGGCTGCCGGAACCATTGATCTAGCGACCGAAGAGATTGCAATCGCCATACGGCCGAAGGCGAGAGAAGGGCTCGGTGTTTCTACTGTTAATCTGGCGGGTATCTATTATCGTTTGGGTGGCACGCTAGCAAAGCCAGTCGTCAAAGCTGCCTCTGAGCGAATACTCAAGACAGGCGTGACCCTGGGTGCTGCTTGGCTGTCGAGTGGGTTGACGGTACTGGCAAAGGGTTTGTTTGATCGCCTGGGGGATAAGGGGGATGTTTGCAAGAACGCGGCTCATCGTTTTGACACCTTTCTTGATGGCACGGCATCCAGTCTAAAATCAACAGTCAATTGAATAGGTTCTGTTCGAGGTTTAGGATTCTGTGATGAAAGCGTTGCTGTTGATTGCCCGTCTATTGGGTGCGTTACGTGTGATGCTGGTAGTGAGTGTCTTTGTCCTCATTGCATTGGCTCCACTGGTGGGTAGCGACGTTTTCTACTCTGGTTGGAAAATGGCACCAACACTGATTGCGCCGGCGGTGGTCCCCATTTTTTTCTTCGTCATACTGTTTGATGTGTTGATGTGTCGGGTATGCCGCATCGATAAACCCGCGATCGAGCGGCAACGGTTCGACTCGATTGTCCGTATCGAGCTTTTGCTGCTGGTTCTGATGGTAGCGTTCTGGGTGCCTGCGTTTTATCGTTTACTGGACACCGTGTGAGGACTAGTTCGTTGGTGGACTGGTGTCACGGCAAACCGCAAACACATGTCGAGCAGTCATGAGATCCAGGTGTCCACCACCGCCGTTTTTGAATAGCGTAATCTGATCACTGGCTGTGCGCCCGGCGGCGCCATGACAAAGTTGGTAATGGTCGGCGAGGACATCGTTTTCGGTGATCACGCCGCGTGCAATGGGGATCATCAATTCACCGATTTCCCCGACTGTGGTTTGGCGCGAATCAACAAAGATTCGGGCGCGGCGGATCGCTTCGTCATCGGCTTCTCGCATGTCAGGGGTAAATGCACCGACCAGATCCAGATGAGTGCCGGGCTGAAGCCAGTCCCCGTGAATCAGCGGCAGGGTAGTCATGGTTGCGCAACTGACAATGTCGGCTGCCGCGACCGCTTGTGCCAGGTCATCAACGGGCGCAGCGTCGATTTCAGCGGCGAGCGCTTGGACGAGAGCGTCTCGTCGGTCAGCGCTGCGATTCCAGATTTGCACACAATTGATCGACGGCCTGGCGGCGAGGTGGGCCCGCACCAGATGCGGTGCAAGGCCACCCGCTCCTACCATCAGCAATCGTCGGCAGTCGGGTCGTGACAACTGCATGGAGCCCAAACCCGAGTCCGCGGCAGTCTTCAGATAGGTCAGTTCTGTTCCATCGATCGAGGCCAGGGGCAGGCCATTGTTTCCATCGAACAGAACGTAACCGCCCTGGACCACCGGCAAGTGGGAATTTCGGTTGCCTGGAAAAACGGAACCCATTTTTGTGCCGAGTGCCACGCCGCGTTGCCAAGCGGTGCGAACGATGAAGCGATCAGGGTGTTCGCCTGTGCCGGGTTGGGTTAACAGACTGTCTTCAAGAACAGCGGGGTCTTCTCTATGCATGACCTCGAAGGCTTTGATGAGGTCTGGGTAATGGACGGCGGCGCGAACCTCCTCGCCACTGATATGAAATTCAACTGATTGCGCAGGCATGGGGTTTCTCCAGTCTCGGTCGCGCGTGTTAAGTTTGTGGCTAAAGCATGTTCAATACACGAGGATCATTTCAATGGCGCTTCACTTTGATCAAAGTGTCTTCAAGCAGCGTTGTCAGCACCTGCAGGCGGCGCTGAAACGTCAGCACCTTGAGGGAATTCTCCTCTTCAAGCAGGAGAGCATGTTCTATCTTACTGGCTATGACACCTTCGGGTTTTGTTTTTTCCAGTGTTTATTTATAGCAGCCGATGGTCGCCAGGTTTTGCTGACCAGGGCACCTGATCTGCGTCAGGCACAGCACACTTCCACCTTGTCTGATATCAGGGTGTGGAAGGATGACAAAGGTGTTTCACCGGCAAGCTTATTGCGTGAGGTGCTGGACGATTATGGTTGCCAAGGTCAGCGACTGGGTATTGAACTGGAGTCGTATGGCTTGACTGGGCGCAGTTGGGATAGTGTGCGGGAGGCGATGGCGGGCTTTTGCGAATTATCCGATCACTCTGAAATGGTGGGTCGCCTGCGCATGATTAAGGATGAAGCGGAACTCAGTTACGTTGGGCGAGCCGCTGAACTGGCGGATGATGCGTTAGACGCTGCTATCGATGTAACGCGCAGCGGCGCGGATGAGGGAGTGATTTTGTCTCGAATGCAGGAAGTTGTTTTTGCTGGTGGGGGCGATTACCCGGGCAATGAGTTCATTATTGGTTCTGGTCCGGATGCTTTGCTCTGTCGTTATCACAGCGGTCGCAGGGTGCTCGATTCGTGTGATCAATTAACTTTGGAATTCGCTGGTGTCTATCGGCATTATCACGCTTGTTTGATGCGCACAATCGTGATTGGTGAACCCTCACCGCTGCAGATCGCCATGCATGGGGCTTGTGCTGAGGCCATGGCCGCATGTGTTGATGGGGTGCGGCCGGGCCAGAACTTGGGGACGGTCTTTGATACCCATGCCCGCATTCTTGATGAAGCGGGGTTTCGAGATCACCGCATGAATGCTTGTGGCTACAGTCTGGGTGCGACATTTACGCCAACATGGATGGACTACCCGATGTTTTACCACGGCAATTCAGAAGAGATTCAACCGGGCATGGTTCTGTTTTTGCACATAATTTTGATGAACAGTAAAGACGCGACCGCGATGACTCTGGGACAGACGGTCCGGGTTGTTGATAGCGGCGCTGTGCCGTTGAGTCGGCATCGTCTCGATCTGATTGTGCGAGCCTGAATCGGCTGATCGATTTTGGCCAGGTGGTCGGTACGGTAGGTAGCAAGACACTCTTCCCACCGTAGGCCACTCGGCCTACAATTCGGCCGTCCGGCTCTCACCCTAAGTCGTTTGGGGCTTGCGTGAAGTCGGCAGCCATCAACTGGGCCGGAGTGATTATTATGCCGACGGAGTCTAGACGAATGGGTGGGCGGGCCAGCCGTCACGTGCTTCGAAACACATCCGTGCCCGTTGATGAGCGACCGGTAAAGCCTGGGCAGCGAGGTGGACGTTACCAACCGCTCACAGAGATCGAGATTCAGCAGATTCATCATGCAGTGCTCGATATATTGGCTGAGACTGGCTTGGCGAATGCTATTCCCAGTTGTATCGAAAAGGTGGTCGGAGCCGGTGGAAAATTATCGAGTGAAGGACGCCTATTATTTCCGCGTGCCTTGATCGAGGACACCATTGCTGGCGCGGCCAAAGACATCGTGTTGCACGGGCAGGACCCTCGCCACGACTTGTCACTGGCGGATGGACGGTTCTATTTCGGTACGGCTGGTGCTGCCGTGCATGTGGTGGATCTGGAAACACGAACCTATCGGGATTCGACGTTGGCCGATCTTTACAATGCAGCGCGCATTGTTGATGCAATGGAACACATCCACTTTTTCCAGCGACCCTTGGTGCCGAGGGACATCGAGGATCCGCGGGAGATGGACTTCAATACTTGTTATGCCTCGATCAAGGGCACGACGAAGCATGTGGGTACCAGTTTCGTCGAACCGGATCATCTTGAGCAGGCGGTAGACATGCTGGAACGTGTTGCAGGCAGTGAAAAAGCCTGGCGCGAAAGACCCTTTGTCAGTTGCTCGTGTTGTTTCGTCGTGCCGCCGCTGACCTTCGCGGTGGATGCTTGTCGTGTACTCGAGGCGTGTGTACGCCGGGGCATGCCGATTTTGTTGCTGGCCGCCGGGCAGGCTGGCGCTACGAGTCCTGCGTCGCTTGCCGGTGCCGTGGTGCAGGAAGTTGCAGAGGTCCTCGCCGGCCTTGCTTACGTCAACATATTAAAACCGGGCCACCCAGCCATATTCGGGCCGTGGCCGTTTGTCTCTGATCTTCGCACGGGAGCGATGAGTGGCGGCAGTGGTGAGCAGGCAGTGTTGATGGCGGCTTGCGGACAAATGGGTCGCTTCTATGATTTGCCAACGGGCATTGCAGCGGGCATGGCAGACTCCAAGTTGCCCGATATCCAATCGGGTTACGAGAAATCGTATACCAATACCTTGGCCGCACACAGTGGCGCGAACTTGGTTTACGAATCTGCGGGAATGCAGGCAAGTCTGCTGGGTTGTTGCCTTGAAAGTTATATTCTTGACAACGACATGCTGGGGGCGATCAATCGCACGGTTCGCGGTATTGAGGTGACTGAAGACAGTCTGTCGCTGTCGGTGATACGCGATGTTTGTCTTGACGGGCCAGGTCACTTTCTTGGCCATGATCAGACTCGGGAGTTAATGCAACGCGACTACGTCTATCCCGAGGTTGGTGATCGCAGCAGTCCCAAGGAATGGAATGAGAATGGTCGTCCAGAGGCATTAAATGTGGCACGAGCGCAACTGGAAACGTTGTTGAGTTCGCACTGGCCAGATCATATCGATCCTGCCCTCGACGAAGCGATTCGATCTGAGTTTCCGGTCCGTTTACCAATGCTTCCCCACTGAGGGCATTGGGGAATCCCGATGGGGTTACTCGCCTACGGCGAGAGGCGTGTAATGCCCCAGTCATTATCGACGCCACGTGTGTAGCGGAAGCGGTCGTGCAAGCGGTCCGGTCGGCTTTGCCAGAATTCGTAGGTCAGGACATGGACTCGGTATCCGCCCCAGAACTGCGGTAGAGGCACGGCATCATTCGAAAATCGGCGTTCAATTTCTTGCAGGGCGTCTTCTAGCTCTCGACGCGAGTCGACGGGACAGCTTTGTTGCGAACTCCAGGCACTGAGCTGAGAGCCGCGCGAGCGGGAGTAAAAATAACGCGCTGAAGCTTCCTGCGAGATTTTTGTTGCAGGCCCGGTGATGATCACCTGACGCCCAAGCTGGACCCAGGGAAATAACAGTGACACGGAGGAGGCTCCCTCTATCTGTGTTGCTTTCGTGCTGTTGTAGTTCGTGTAAAAAACAAAACCTTCTGTATCAAACTGTTTAACCAGGACCGTTCGCACCGACGGCTCGTTGTTCGATGATGCGGTCGCCAGGCTGACGGCATTCGGTGCGGGATAGTCCGATTCGAGGGCGTATTTGAACCATGATTCAAACTGTCTCAACGGATCGGGGTCAAGCGAGTCACGACGCAAAGGCGCGCCTGAAAAGTCTTGTTGCAATGTCTCCGGGATATCCATCACATAATCCTGCCGTGGAGGGTTACTCGACACAGCTTGCCTGATTGATTCAGCATCACTTAGCTGACTGCAACGGGTATGTCGGCAATCCTTTGACGCCAGAGCTTGGGACCACTTTTGTGAATCGAATCGCCTTCGCTATCTACCGCCACGGTGACTGGCATGTCTTCGACCTCAAACTCATAAATCGCTTCCATGCCAAGGTCTTCAAAGGCCACGGTGCGAGCAGACCGGATGGCTTTTGACACAAGAAAAGCGGCGCCACCCACGGCGATGAGGTAAATGGCCTTATTCTGTTTGATCACATCCACCGTTGCTTGACCACGTTCCGCCTTACCGATCATGCCGAGTAATCCCATCTGACCCAGCATCAGATCTGAAAATTTATCCATGCGGTTGGCGGTGGTAGGGCCTGCCGGGCCGACGATTTCGCCCTTAATGGGGTCGACTGGACCCACGTAATAAATAAATCGGTTAGTGAAATCAACACCCTCAGGTAGTGCCTCGCCGCGTGCAACGAGATCGGCAATGCGTTTATGCGCAGCATCACGCCCTGTGAGGATTTTGCCATTGAGCAACAGAGTTTCACCTGCACGCCAGGTGTGAACGTCACCCGGTGTAATTTGATCGAGATAGACCCGACGTCCCTCTCTCGCAGGATCCCAGGTAATGTCGGGCCAGTCGGACAGTGCCGGGGGCTCAAAATGAGCAGTGCCCGTGCCATCCAGAACAAAATGCGTGTGGCGGGTTGCTGCACAATTCGGGATCAGGCCAACCGGTAGTGAGGCAGCGTGGGTCGGGTAGCCGCTCAGTTTGACATCAAGCACGGTTGTCAGACCGCCGAGTCCTTGGGCACCAATACCCAGTGCGTTGACTGCGTTGAAAATGTTCACTCGCAGCGCTTCAATGTCGTTGGCGGGGCCGCGAGAAATAATCTCGGGCATATCGATCGGGGCCATCAGTGATTCTTTTGCCAAAAGCATGGCTTTTTCTGGCGTGCCGCCGACGCCCAGCCCGAGTATTCCCGGTGGGCACCAGCCGGCGCCCATTGTTGGTACGGTTTCGCTCACCCACTCAACGAGATCGTCGCTGGGGTTAAGGTTTGCAAAACGCGCCTTGTTTTCGGAACCGCCGCCCTTGGCGGCGACGGTAACATCGATGCGCGTCCCTGGGACCATCTCGACATGCACAACCGCTGGTGTATTGTCGCCGGTATTGCGCCGCTGACCGATTGAAGGAGAAACAATGGATGCACGTAACGGGTTGCTGGGATCGGTATAGGCGCGGCGTACGCCCTCATCGACCATTTCCTGCAACGACACGGTGCCCTCGAGCTTGACGGACATCCCCATCTTGACAAAAACGACAGCAATTCCCGTATCCTGGCAAACGGGTCGGCGTCCTTCGGCGGCCATACGGGAGTTGATGAGAATTTGTGCGATCGCATTGCGGGCCGCCCCAGATTCTTCCTTTTCATATGCCCTCGACATGGCCTGAATGAAGTCAGGAGGGTGATAGCAGGAGATGTATTGGAATGCGTCAGCGATACTTTGAATCAGGTGGTCTTGGGTAACGATGGCCATGTTGCTTCTCCTTGCGTGCGTCACTGGTGCGGCCGCGGTAGTGAACCTGGGGGTTCTTATCCTGCGTGAGGATAGACCAACCGGTGATTCAATACCCGTCAATCTTAGCAAACCAAGCGCCGGTTGCTGGTTTGCCGGGTTGACGGTTTGTCTTTTCCATTCGCCGGGTCATTGGTAGCATCCACTTACCAATACAATCGGTACGGCCGATCGTCGCGAAGCGACGTTCTGGCCTGATACCTCGAAACGGTAGCACTCGTGGCTAATTACGTGCACTTATTGTTGTTCTCTTTTCATCGATTAAGGTGGCTACTGGTTGTGTTGGTCTCCCTCGGGTCGGTCATTCCTGGCATGGGCCTTATCGATGCCCAGGGTCATCACCTGGTTAAGCGGCACAAGATGACTTGTAATGCCGCGTTTCCCTGCCCTCGGGCGATGCGCCCGAGGGTTGATTTCTGGATCGATGTGTACAGTCGTTGGAGCAGCAAGGATGCTGTGCTTCACGATGCCAACAAGCCGGATCGGGTTTACGATGTGGTCCGAGGCCAGGCCTGTCGCAGTCGCAAGGGCTCGAAGTTGGTGACGCGACAAAAGGCAGTCATTGCCGGCGAGCTTCGTTCGTTGGCCACCAAGGTCAGCCAGCGCAAGAAGGTCTGGGGTACACAGGCCCAGCACTTTTTGAGTATGTTTCCACGGCGCGATCCAGCGGAGATTCGCCGCGCGGCGTCAAACATTCGTTGCCAAGGGGGTAACCGCGACCGATTCAGGAAAGCGCTGAAGCGCTATGGGACCTATCGACCTATGGTGCGGCGGGTATTGCGCCAGTCCGGATTGCAGAGCGATATTCAGTATTTGCCCTTTGTTGAGTCGCTCTACAATCCAGCGGCTTACTCACATCTAGGCGCGGCCGGGCTGTGGCAAATTATGCCCAGCACAGCGCGAGGCCTGGGGTTACGCCTCAATGCAACGGTCGACGAGCGCCTGGATCCAGAAGCGGCAACCTGGGCTGCGGCACGTTATCTCAATAACAGTCGCACGCGCCTTGGTAAGGTGGCCAAGAAAAAACGCCCCGGCATTCGTGCTGGTGAACTCAGTCCTTTTGTCATCACCTCCTACAACTATGGTGTCAACGGTATGGAGCGGGCTATCCGTAAGCTGGGACCGAACTTTGTGCGGGTGCTGGAACGCTATCGTTCGAGGAAGTTTCGAGTTGCCGTAAAGAATTTCTACGCAAGTTTTCTAGCCGCGCGTTATGTGGCACAGAACGCAAAGCGGTACTTTGGACATGTGTCGGCCAATGCGCCGCTGCAATACCGCACGCTGAAGTTGAAAAAGGGACAGTCAGTACAGCGATTAAGCGCAGTATTTGGCGTTTCTTCCAAACAGTTAAAGAGGCTCAATCCGGCGTTGACCCGGCATGTGTGGAAAGGGTGGCGACCGGTTCCAAAGAACTATCGCCTGAGGTTGCCACCGAAGCAGGGGGGGTGGGGCTCACAGGTGAAGCGACTCAATGCCATGACAACGGAGCGCGGATCCAAAGGGGTGATTAACTATCGAGTGGCGCGAGGTGACACCATTTGTGCGATTGCCAGTGCGTTTGACGTCCGCTGTAGCGAATTGCTGGCGATTAATCGCATCGGGAAGAAAGGATTCATTCGAGTAGGGCAGAAGATCCTCGTGCCCGGGCGAGGCGGTTCGAGTCGCCGCGCTACCGTACCGGCAAACCCCGGCAGTTACGTCGTACGTTCGGGTGATAGCGGCTGTGCGGTGGCGAAACGGTTCGCTGTCGCGTGTATTGACCTGTTGTCCACAAATGGCCTTGCAATGAACTCGGTGCTCCAAGTCGGTCAAGCACTGATTATTCCCGGTGTGCTGACCCATCAGGGAGTCAAGACGAGTTATACCGTCCGTCATGGAGACTCGGTTTGTGCGGTTGCCGCGCGGCTCGGTATTTCGTGTGAAGCATTTCTGGGGGCGAATCAGATGAACATGCGTACTCTGATTTTTCCAGGGCAGGCCCTGCGTATCCCCAAACGTATTCCCGGCTCGGTTGCGCGTTCTACCAGTACCCAGAAATTTTCCGCCAACGAGAAGGAGTCAACAGCCGCTGCACCGGCGCCAGTTGTCCGTAAGGCTGAGATCGCAACTGCGGGTACGACGGTGGAGTACGTGGTGCGTAAGGGTGATTCTGCTTGTGAAATTGCGCTTCGGCTAGAGACGGACTGTAAGCGGTTATTGGCTTCTAACCAGTTGGATAAACGCGCTTTAATTCGGCCAGGACAGGTGTTGAGCGTACCGGGTGTGCCGAGTGATCTTGCAGAATCACTGATTTTGGAATCGAATAAAGAGGTCACAGGAACGTCACCTGATGCACCGAGCGGTCAGCGTCAGCTACTGCCGGAGGTTGAACCGTTAGACCAGGAAATCGATTTAACGATCCAGACGGCAAGTCACAATGGAGCGGTGATCTACCGCATTAATGTTGAAGCCGAGGAGACATTGGGTCATTACTCAGATTGGCTCAAGTCAGGTGGAACGACATCGATCCGTCGCCTGAATGCTTTTACCAAGGGGCATCAGTTGCGCCTCGGAGAGGTCCTGTTATTGCCAGTGGAAAATGACGGGCAGCGTAGCGCGTTTGACCGCGAACGCCGCGATTATCATCGTGTGCTGGTTGAAGAATTCAAAGAGCACTACGACATCATTGAGGTCCTGAACTACGTTACGAAAAAAGGAGATAGTGTGTGGCAGTTGGCTCGTACGCAGGGAATACCGACCTGGTTGATCATGCGCTACAACCCGCTGTTGCGCAGCACTGCACCCGTGGTGTCGCAGGTGCTGAAAATGCCCAGCATCCAGCGACGGGGCAGTTGATTGAGTGTCTACTAATCT
Source organism: uncultured Gammaproteobacteria bacterium (assembly GCA_905612355.1). GTDB lineage: Bacteria > Pseudomonadota > Gammaproteobacteria > Arenicellales > UBA868 > UBA11791. The sequence continues at coordinate 8,427 of CAJQRU010000056.1, read as the reverse complement.
TTCGGGTCGAGCGTTAATGAGATGGAATTGATGCAGTAACGTTGGCCGGTAGGTTGTGGACCGTCGTCGAACACGTGTCCAAGATGCGCATCGCAGCGGCGGCACATCACTTCGACTCGAACCATGCCGAGACTGGAGTCGCTTTCTTGAGTGACGGCCTCGTCTGCCACGGGTTGGTAAAAACTTGGCCAGCCTGAGTTGGATTCGTATTTCGTCTGAGCATCAAATAGGGCCGCACCGCAACAGACACAGCAATAGATGCCAGGCTCCTTGGACTGATTGTACTCGCCGGTGAAGGGGGCTTCGGTGGCCTTTAATCGGCAGATCTGAAACTGTTCTGTGGTTAGACGTTTTCCCCACTCGGCTTCACTACGACTAATTTTCGTTTCTTCGTTGCTCATGTTTTGTTCCTGGAATGGGTCATAGCGGACTCTTAATGCGGGGTGTCACAATGGGTGAGACAGAATGATTTCATGGATAGATAGTCTAAAGAATTAACCCACTGGTGTGGTCGGGTCGTTGCCCCACTGTGCCCATGATCCAGCATATCCTCGAGCCCTCTGATATCCCAGGTGTTTAAGCACGGCATAAGTATGGGCGGATCGGTGGTGGGTCTGGCAGTAGACGATGATCTCTTTGGCAGGAGAAATGCCCGTGTTTTCGAGCAAAGTGCGCAGTCGATCCACGGAGTGGAGACGGCGGTGATTTTGGGCATCGATGGTATCTAACCAATTCATGTTGCGTGCACCCGGAATGTGCCCGCCGCGTTCGGCGCGGACGTCGTCACCGGCAAACTCGGCTGGAGAGCGTGCATCGAGCAGGACAACATCACCATCATCAAGGTGAGTCAGGATATAGGTGCGGTCTGCCAACACGCTCGGGTCATGTTCTGAAATACTCGTGGTGACGGTGATCGGAAGGGTGGTGGGGTCGCCAGTGGTCGGCAAGCCCAGTCCATGCCATGCTGTCATGCCGCCGTTAATGACTGATGCATGACGATGTCCGATCAGGTGCAAAGTCCAGAGCAGTCGTGCAGCGCGTCCTCCACCTTCGTCGTCACACGAGATGACGTGCAGGTTCGGTCGAAGCCCGAGCGTGCCGGCCAGTCGCTCGAGTTGTGTCCGATCGGGAACTTGACCTGGTGCTGGTTTGCGCCCATCGATCAGCAGCGCATAGTCAAGATGAATGGCACCAGGAATATGAGCGCGCTCGAAGTGTTCGCGGTTACTGAGATCGACCAGCAGAGAGTTTTTCTGCTGTAGCCGGGCCAAGACATACTCAGTCTCGACGAATATAGGGGTTGGCTCCATCAGAGATGGTGGTGATGTATTCAGCTATCGGCACCAGGGTGGACTTGGGAAGATACACCAATCGTGCCAACATAGGGTTTTGGTGTTACCAATGACAAGGGACCGACGTGGATCTTCACCATCTGATACGCAGCCTGCCGGACTATCCGAAGCCTGGCATTATCTTTCGTGACATTACTACTCTGTTGCAGGATGCTGAAGGGTTTAGAGTGGCTGTCGACCAACTGGTTGCGCCTTTTGCCGAAAAACGCGTAGACAAGGTAGCCGGTATTGAAGCGCGGGGTTTTATCGTGGGGGGGGCGGTGGCTTATCAGTTATCCGTTGGCTTTGTGCCGGTTCGTAAGCACGGCAAGTTACCTTGGCAGACGATCGGTGAGGACTATGAGCTTGAGTATGGAACGGATCGGGTTGAAATCCACACCGACATGATTACCCCGGGGGAGCGGGTTTTGCTAGTGGATGACCTGATCGCCACCGGCGGGACAGCGCAAGCGGCGATCCGCTTACTGGAGAGAGCCGGCGCGGTCATTGTGGGCTGCAGTTTCATTATTGATCTGCCCGATCTTGGTGGTGCCAAGGCACTGAATCAGGGCGATTACTCGGTACATACCCTGATGGATTTCGCAGGTCATTAGGCTGGATGTCTGCTGTATCGGTTCAGGCAGGCTCCAGGGCGGGGATAAAAACTTGATCAAATGGGGACTGCTTGGTATCGTGCGCCGCCGCGAAAGGAATCTGCACGGAAATCGACTGGGCCTCAGGGCGTTTTTTAGGCGAGTGCTCATTGGAAGGTTCACCTCGCGTCTTTCCAGTCCGTCAAGATTAGCCACTCATTTAAGACATTGGGCATTTACTGAGTTGATTCTGAAATACGGGGCAAAGACGTGATCTTGGCAGACAACTTGGTTCGTCGTTACGGCGATGTGACGGCAGTTGATGGCGTTAGCTTTTCTATCGACTCGGGCCAGGTGGTTGGGCTTTTGGGCCATAACGGTTCAGGCAAGACCACTATCATGAAGATGTTGACAGGCTTCCTGGAGCCCACCGAAGGTCATATCGAGATAGATGGCCTGGTTATGAACCGGGATACACGAGCGATTCAAGCGGGTATTGGTTACCTGCCAGAAAACTGCCCGATATGGCCGGACATGACGGTGGCCGATTACCTTGATTACCAGGGCTGTTTACATGGAGTGAGCGAGGGAGAGCGCGGAGCAGCAATTTTACGGGCGATCGAGCGCACTGGATTGACGGATCGTGCCACGGATTCGATCCGCGCACTGTCCCGGGGTTACCGCCAGCGGGTGGGTGTGGCGCAGGCGATTCTCCATCAGCCGAAGATCGTGATTCTGGATGAACCCACCAACGGACTTGATCCAACACAGATTCTCCAGATGCGTGAGCTGATTCGTGATCTGGCTACGCAGTCAACCGTACTGATTTCTACCCATGTCCTGCAGGAGGTCCAGGCGGTGTGCGAACGGGTATTGATTCTGCGCAATGGACAATTGGCGTTGGATTCGTTGATCAGCGAACTCGACAAGGGTGGACGATTGCTGCTGTCGGTCAACTCCGATGCCAGGAACGTGTTGGCCCGAGTCCGGGGTATCGTGAGTGTCGAGGAGCAATCGGTTGAGACCGGTCAGGTGACCTACGCTATAGAGAGTACGGCTGATGTTGCGCATCAAGTGGCGCACGCTGTCCATGCCGCTGGCCTGCGACTGTACCGTCTGCAGCCGGAAGCGCGTAACCTTGAAACCGTGTTCGCCGATGTTAACGAAGGCCGTATCGGGGTGGACAGTTAAGATGGGTCACACTGCGAGAATCGTTCGTAAAGAATTCGCAGAATTCTTTGCATCCCCCGCCGCGTTATTATTTTTGGGGGCTTTTCTGGTTATCGCACTGTTTCTGTTTTTCTGGGTTGAGACATTTTTTGCGAGAAACATTGCTGACGCGAGAGCGCTTTTTAAGTGGTTGCCAGTCTTGCTGATATTTCTTGCCGCTACGTTGACCATGCGAACCTGGTCGGAAGAGCGGCGTGCCGGAACGATCGAGACTTTACTGACCAGCCCAGTCCCGCGAGTGCAGCTCGTACTGGGTAAATTCCTGGCCGGCGTCGCTTTGGTGGCATTGGCTTTGGTGCTGACGTTCCCCCTGCCGGTGACCGTGGCTCTGTTAGGCCCCCTTGACTGGGGGCCCGTGATAGGCGGCTATGTCGCGGCGCTTTTCCTCGCGGCGGCCTATATCGCGATCGGTGTCTATATGAGTGGGCGAACTGATAATCCGATTGTGGCGTGGATTCTGACCACCATGGTCTGTTCTGTTTTCTACCTGTTGGGCAGTCCAACGATTACGGCATTTTTTGGCCACGAGATTGGTGGGTTGTTGATGCTCATTGGTTCGGGTGCCCGTTTCGAGTCAGTAACGCGGGGCGTGCTCGATCTACGTGACCTGTATTTTTATTGCGCCATCATTGGCATGTTTTTAACGTTGAATCTGTTTTCGCTTGAGCGCGTTGCCTGGGCGGGGAACCCATTAAGTCGTCGCCACGCGCACTGGTGGTTGGTCGTCACGTTAGTCCTGGCGAACTTCATTGCCGCCAATTTCTGGCTGCAATCGATTAGTTCGGTCAGGCTGGATATCACGCGAGACCAGATGTATTCACTGTCAGAAGCCACCGATCGTTATCTTGGACAACTGGAGGAGCCACTACTGATTCGTGGTTATTTCTCCGCCAAGACGCATCCATTACTGGCGCCCATGGTTCCGGCGATCCGTGATTTACTCGAAGAATACGCACAGATCGGCGGGGGCAATGTGCACGTAGAGTTTATTGACCCGCACGAAAACCAGGCGTTGGAAGAGGAGGCTGCCAGCAAGTACGACATTCGACCCGTGCCGTTCCAGATGGCAAGTCGTCACCAATCGGGGGTCGTCAATTCGTATTTCCACGTTGTCGTCGCCTACGGTGATCAGAGCGAAACACTCAGTTTTCGCAACCTCATCGATGTTAAAGGGGGCAGTAACGGAGAGTTAGACGTGGTGCTGAAGGACCCGGAATACGCGATCACCAGTGCGATCAAGAAAGTGCTGACGAGTTACCGTGCCGGTGGCAACCCGTTTGATACGTTAACGGGAGATATTCAATTCAAGGGTTACCTGTCAGTGGCCGATCGTCTACCGCCTGAACTGGCCTCCCTGCGTGGTGACCTTGAAGCGGTGCTGGGCGAGCTGGAAAAAGAATCCGGCGGACGTTTCAGCGTATCGATTGTTGACCCCGATAGTAACGGGGGGGCATTGGCGAAAAAACTCACCGAGCGCTATGGGTTACGCCCGCAACTGTCAGGGCTGTCAGATCAGCAACGTTTCTGGTTTTCGATGCTGATGGAGCGCGGTGGTGAAGCGATTCAAGTACCTTTGCCGGAGGATCTGGGACGCGAATCGATTAAGCGAACCCTGGTGGGCAGCTTAAAGCGTCTGGTGCCCGGGTTTCTCAAGACGATTGCTTTGGTGACCCCACCAGCGGGTGCGCGTTCTGATCCTTACCAGTACCTTGGCAATGCTTTGATGGAAAACAATCGCATGACCAGCACGGATCTGGCAACCGGGCGTGTGCCCGAAGACGTCGATCTGTTGATAGTTGTGGCGCCGGGCAATCTTAACGACAAGCAGGTTTTTGCCATAGACCAGTTTCTGATGCAGGGGGGCACGGTGTTTGTCGCCACTTCAAACAACATGGTCCAGATTGGGGCGGACCTGCAGGTACAGCCGCATCGTTCTGGGCTTGAGGAATGGCTGGCGCATCAGGGATTGTCCGTGGAAGAGGGAATGGTGCTTGATCCGGTCAACACCGCGTTCCCGGTACCCGTACAGCGGTATATCGGTACTGTGCCGGTACAGGAGATTCGTCGTTTGCCGTATCCTCATTTCCCGGACTTGCGAGATGAGCAGTTAAGTCAAGACAGTATCATCACGGCGGGCCTCAAACAGTTGACGATGAACTGGGCTTCGGCTGTGACGATGAAAGAGACTGACGCGCCGTCCCGCGAGACCACGGTATTGCTGCAAAGTTCTGAGAACAGTTGGGTCGCTGACAACATTGGCATTGTTCCAGACTACGAACGCTTTCCCGGAGCAGGTTTTCCGATCAATGAGCCGCGCGGCGCGCAGGTGCTTGGCGTGTCTGTCCAGGGCGTTTTTACGTCTTTCTTCAAGGATAAAGAATCTCCGTTGATCCAATCGGCGGATGAGAATAAATCGAGTGGTGACGAGCAGGCAACGCCTCAAACCAACGCAGTTGCCGAAAACAAAGGGCCGATGATCACTTCAGTGATTGAGCGTTCCCCAGCGAGCGCCCGTCTTGTGCTGATTGGGTCGAATACCTTTGCCAGTGATATGGCGCTGACACTGACGTCTGAAGGCATGGGGACGATGTACACCAAACCCCTTCAATTCATGCAGAACATGATCGACTGGTCTTTGGAGGATGCTGGACTCCTTAGCATTCGTGGCCGATCCCAGTTCTCGCGCACGTTGCGGCCGATGACGCCGAAAGCGCAGGTAACCTGGGAATACGCCAACTATGTGATCGCGATTGTGCTGCTGCTGTTTGTCTGGATATGGCGGCGCCAGGTCAATCGAGCCGCACTCGGTCGGTTCAAGCAGCTGTTGAACAACGGGTAAACAATGAGGCGATTGATCCACATACTTGCCGCGTTGTTGATTGTCCAGGTGGTGCTGGCGGTGGTGCTTGATCGCGCCGGCCCGGACTTGTCGCCGAGCGCGTCGGACAATCCGATGATCGTTCTTGATGGCAAGCCCATCACGCGCTTGGTCATCGATGGTATCGATAGCCAAGTGACCTTGGAAAAGAAATCGGACCATTGGGTCATTCCAACCATCAACGATTTTTCCGCCGACCAGGACAAGGTCGCCGAATTGATCAACAAATTGAAGTCCATTAAGCGCAACTTGCCTGTGAGCACCAGTGCGGCATCACGCGAGCGTTTCCGCGTGGCAGATGATGGGTTTGAAAGGCGTATTCAGGTATTTGTCGATGCTTCAGTGGCCGCTGACATTTTTCTGGGTACGGCGCCGCGCAGTCGCATGATCCATGTCAGGCAACGTGAGGACACGGCGGTGTTTGAGACGCAGATGGGGCTCCATCATGCCTCAGCCACTACGCAGGAATGGTTAGACAAGGCCTTGCTTCAGGTGGCGTACCCCGATATCCGCGCGATCAGCGTGCCTGGTGTTTTTCGATTGGAAAAAGATCCGAATGCAAAGGTGGATAAAGAAGCGGATGACGCTGATCAACCCAAAGCTGCCCTTGATCGTTGGGTTAGCGCAGATCCGCTGGGTGAGGACGAGCGGATTGAGCAGAGCAGCATTCTGGTTTTGGGGCAAAAGATCGCCAATATCCGTTTAAAGGATGTGCTCGGGACCACAATCCAATCAGATTACGGGCTATCAACGCCGAAACTGGTGTTGCAGGTCGAAACGAGTGCAGGTCAAACCTTAATCTACGAGTTAGGCTTGCTGCAGGGCGCGGACGATTATGTGTTGAAAATATCGAATCGACCCGAGTACTTCGCGCTGGCGGATTATTCTGGAAAAGGGTTGTTGGATGCGGCAGACCGGTCGATGATCTTCTTACCTAAATTAAAGCCAATCAGTAACTAGTTAACGCCCTAAGGTCGATGGTTGACTATCCTTTGCCGTGGCAATCGGGCCTTGTTGTGCCGCCAATCAATCCGTTGTTGATTGGGCCAGTCCCATCACACTGACACGGATCTGCTGCCAGGGTGTTCCTCGAGTCTTATCGGTGTTGTTTGATGGTTGCAACGCGATGAGTGGATCGCAGGTGCAAACGGTGTTGGAGATCAAGCTTTAACGCTACGGTGTCGTCATGGGGGTCATGGGCGAGCCGTCGATCAGCCGGTCGTAGCGAAAGTCTGTTGGGTTCACGATCGGGGTAGCCGAGGTAGCAAGATCTGCCGAGAGTTGTCCTGCTGCCGGACCGATACCGAAGCCATGGCCGGAGAATCCCGTTGCGATAACCAGTCCCGGGTGTTGTGTCACCGTCGAGATCACCGGGATCACATCGGGCATGACATCGATCATGCCTGCCCAGCGCTCTGTTACTGTGACGCGGCGAAAAACAGGATAGGCCTGACACAAATTTTTAAGGGCTTGATTGAGTTCGGCGATGTTGGGCGCGGGGTCCAGAATGCGGCACCGTTCAAACGGTGTGATGTCGGCACTGTTCCACTGAGTCGGTTGTTTCGCTTCTTCCACAAAACGCCGACCGATGCTCATGTGCAGTTCGCGCCACGACATCCAGGTCAGCGGCCAGAAGGGTCGCAGCAAGCGAAAGCTGTCCGGAACCAGATCGTGGCGAACGACGTTGCGATGGGCGATGCTGTATCCGCCATCGGCGCGGCGACGCACGGCAAAGCCAGGTCCAGAAGTTGACGTGGTCGGTCCGTCGGTCAACGGGGCAGTGCGTAATACTGATGAGCGTACTTTGAGCTGTGGCAGATCAATGCCGAGGTTGCGGCAAAATGTTCTGGACCAGGCGCCGCCCGCGAGGATCACAGCACGGCAATCAACTGAGCCTTTTTCGGTGATGATGCCCGAGACACGGCCCGCCTTGGTTTCGATCGAACGCACGGCCGTCGCCGTAAACAACTTGGCCCCGTGCTGTTGAGCGGCCTGGGCCATGGCCGGTGCGGCACGGGTGGGTTCTGCGCGACCGTCATGCGGGGTATAGAGCGCGCCGCGCCAGGCGCGCGTGGCCCCTGGCAGCAACGCGTTGGTTTCCTGTGAGTTAATCACTCGGGCATCAATGTTGTGTTGCCGGGCGAGCTGCCGCCAATCCTCGAACTCCGTTATTTGCTGCTCGTTGGTTGCCAGCGAGGCGATGCCACAGGTGACAAAGCCGGTTTCTGCACCGACACGGTGATTCATATCGCGCCACAAGCGCAGCGATTCGATGATCAGGGGTAGCTCGCGCGGATCGCGGCCCTGTTGACGGCACCAGCCCCAATTACGGGACGATTGCTCACCGGCAATCACGCCTTTTTCAAATAGAGCGCAGGGAATTTTGCGCTCTGCC
>CAJQRU010000055.1 GCA_905612355.1 uncultured Gammaproteobacteria bacterium | reverse complement strand
TCTTGAATGAAAAGATTGGCATCGACCATCTGGCTAAGATTGCCGCGAATACGGCCCTCAAGCCCATTCCGCACTGCCAGCGACGGATCAAAACACCGAACGCGGCAGTCCGCCGTCGCAAACATCTGCACTACACTGTGACCAATGGTCCCTAGTCCGATAACCGCAATGTTCTGAATCGCTGTTGCACTCATAAAAGCTCCGGTAATTTTTTTGCAGTGGACCAATATTCGGATAACGAAAAGCCTAGCGCCATCCTAACGCTTTTACGCGACTTTTTGACGCCCGCTTTGAAGGTGTCGGCTGGTCGCTCTATACCTACCTGGTTTGAAACTCCTACGCTGGCGCTGTTGAGCCCTTCATTCCGGTTACCGCATCTAAAATAGCAGCGCTACTAACCTTTCAATTCACCCTGATGTCCAGGCGATGCGTGTGAACTGCAGTATCTATGTTCTTTGAGCTTTAACTATCAGAAAAAATGACTCAAACGCAAGGTTACAAAGCTATCGGCACGATATGCCGCAAGCGGGTCGCCAGCGGCGATGTTCCGGAATAGCCGGGCTTGAAGTTTCATCGTCCAGTCTGCACCCAACCGCCTCGAAGCCTCGAGATTGACCATTCGGGATGAGCGATCTGTGTCGACCAATAAACCGCCGACGATCTCGGTGCTTTGTGCATCGTTCAATGACAAACGGAGCCCCACAAAAACATCTCGATCAAACGGCCCCGCAGCGAGCGCACGAGAATCAAAAGACGGTTCAAACAAAACGGACAGATCAGTATCCGTTTCCAATATTCCGTAGCTGCCGTATTCAATGCCGGCGGTCACAGCGTAATAGGCGCTACCACCCACCATCCTTCGGATTGCCTCCAATTTCCATAACGCATCATTCCGCGTGTATTGCGTATCGATACCCCACTGAGACATGACAGGATAGTAAGGCCTCAACACTGCAGTCCCAGCGTCGTTGACTGCTGGCAACAACTGCGGTGCTCGCGATGTGCCAGAGAAGACTGACACTCCCAGTTCACCCGCGCCGAACGTGCCAAACAATCGAGCCGCGAGATCAAGGCGATGTCGACCCGCAGCGGATTCGAATCGAGTCAATGCAGAATCGACAGGGAGTTGGGTACGCAGCCGTCCTTTCATACCCGGATACCGTCGCTCCTGAAACCCTGGTAAAAGAAACAAATCGAGCGTACCAATATCGGTAAACCTCGTCAGGTTGACCACTGCCTGGCCTACCTTTTCCTCACCATCTATATTCTGTACGAGGTCCAGTTGATTGATGATATCTACTAGGTGCTGCGATTCCGTTACGCCCCAGAAATATTGCCCAATACCCGCGTGAAGCTCCCAGTCATCAGACAAGTTCGAGAACAATAGTTCTTTTACATTGGCCGCATCCTGCTGCGAATCGATATTTCCCACTCGCCCCGACAGCGACATACGAAATAACTGTTGTCGGTCAACAGATTCATAGCGCCAACTCGGCTCAATCGTCAGCACAGTGCTTATTTGATTTGATTGCTGTCCGTGGCCTGCCGTGTCCAGGAAATGACGGACATCCGCCCGTACATGACCCTCGATCGATGACGTCGCGGTAACCATCTGAGTAATGCCCGACAACACGATTGCAGCGACCGACAACTTCCAGTTACAGCCAACTCGCAGACAACGCAGCATCTCATCGAATCCGTTTGAGCGCGTTACGATCGAAATCACGATCGTTCAGTCCACTTTGAAACGCATAGTCTCGCCACTGCAGCACCGTGCTTTTCCCTGTCTGTTCGTTTTCCATCCGCATTTCACTGGCGCGCCAGTAACGCCCTAAATATTGCGTGTAACCATGAAACGTTAGAACTTTCAGCAGGCTGTTCTTGCGATCGTAGAATTCTATCTTTGTCACTCGATAATGTTCCACATCAATCCACACTATCTGGCGCTTGTAACCAGAACGTTTATATTCGGGATAACGCTCGATAATAAAGTGATTCTGTCCCTGATAAGTTACGTTGCGCAGATAACGATAGCTGTATTTCTCGACCTCCTGGGAGGCCAGATCCTCATACGCAAATTCACTACCCATAAAGGGCCCGGATTTGTTAGAAGAAGAAATGCGTTTAATCCGTTTGAGGGCCGGAAGATAGAGCCATTGCTCATCCGGTCGAGTCGGATGTGTATGACTCAAAAAAACAGTCCCTTTAATATCTGCTGGGCGACTGAATATAGTCAATGACTTGTCGCCATCGCCCGCCACTTCGAGAGAACGGGTCTCTAACCGGCGGCTACTTTCTTCACCTCGACTATTACGAAGCACCATTACCATGGTCGCCTTCAAGTCTGCCCAACCACTATCGCGTCGCTGCGCCTCTTGGGAAATCAACAATCCTTTTTCCTCGGCAGTTTCTGCGTGTAATGCGCATGAAGTCACCATTAGAACAATTGCCAGCAACACATTGGTCATTCTGATATCTCCCGAGATGCATGATCAAATGTCGGTGCAAGCGCAATTAACAATGGGGGCAGAAAAAGAAAATCGATCACTAAAGCCAAGACAACTGTAATCGCCGTCATCAATCCCATCTGGGCATTGACCTGAAATGGGGACAACGCAAGGATCATAAAGCCGACGGCTAGAACAATGGTGGTAAATGTCAACGCGACGCCGACATTTGAAAAAGCGTACTGAACTGCCTGTTCAGGACTACAGCCATGTTCACGCACTGCCCGCAGATACTTGCTTAGGAAATGAATCGTGTCATCTACGATAATGCCCAAGGTCACACTCGCAATAATTGATAAAGCAAGACCCACCTCACCGTGGAACAGACCCCACAATCCGAAGGCCACTCCGGCCGGCGCCAGGTTAGGTACCAGGCTGATTAGGCCGAACCGCATCGATCGCAAGGCAAATATAAGCAGCCCCGAAATAAGAATCAGTGCAATCACCGCAGCGATCAACATCGCGCGGATATTTCGATAACCGATATGCGAAAACATAATGGCCGAACTAGACCCGGCTACCTGCATCTCATCCAATCCATTCTCCAACAACCAGCCCTGGGCACGCGCTTCCAACGCCAACATCTCGTTGCTTGATAAGGTCTCCACTGTCACCGTCAACTTGGTCGCAGATTTATCGATATTGATCTGGTTATTCAAATCCAGTCCATACGGCAAAGACATTTCATAAAGCAGTAAGTATTGGGCGGCCAGTTCACTGGCATCGGGCAAGCGATACCACGATGGGTCGTCCCCGTGCATATTTTTATTAAGTTTCTTAAAGGTATCGGTAATGCTGTTGACGTGCAGAACCCGTGGCTGAGCCCGATACCAGTTAGCGAATTGATCCACCAACTCAAGGTATTTCGGGTCACTAATCCCTTGTGATCTACCGGAACCTAAGGAGTAATGGATGTAGTAAGTGCCACTGAGGTTTTCGGTCAGAAAGTCAGTAGCCCGACGCACTTCAAACGAGTCATCAAAGTAGTGCACGAACACATCATTGAGTTCATTGCGCGGGATCATGCAAACCAGAGCAACTATCAAAATACCCATCGTCGGAAGCAGTTGACGGCGGCGCCTGACAACGATCTCCCCTAACTTCTTGATGAGTCGATAACCCACGATTTCACTGTGGCCGCCACGAACAGGCAATAGGTGCATCATCGCAGGCAGCAAAGTCACTGAGTAGATCAGTGCCAATAACACGCCGAAGCACACAATATTTCCCATGTCTGCCAGCGGCGGCACCTCGCCCATATTCAGCGTAAGAAAACCGATGGCGGTTGTCACGCTAGTGAGCACGATCGGTTGAAAGTTCAGCCTTAAACTCTCTTTAATGGCATCGACTCGATTCCGCCCCTTGGCACGAATCTCCTGAAGCATGGTAGAAAGAAAATGTACGCTGTCTGCAACACCCAGCGTCAAAATGATCACCGGCGCCGTTGCCGACGGCCCGGTTAACTTAATCCCTATCCATCCCGCTAAACCCATTGCGCCAAAGATAGAAAAAGTAAGCAGAACCAATGTGGCAAATGTGCTGCTGAAGTCACGCGTCAGAAACCCCAGAAGCAACAGGATAACCAGGTACATCGCCGGTATCAGTGTTTTCAGGTCGGTCTTAGCGGCTTCTTCGAAGGCATAATTTAATGGCGCCATGCCGGTGATATAAACATCTATCGTCGGGAACATATCCTGTAACTGGCGTTTGATGTCACGCGCACGGTCGACGGCTTCAGGCACCTCTTTGAGAGGGTCTTTTCCTGGTAATTGCAACGTGACATTGACCCCCGTGACATGGCCAGTGGGGGAAATCAGTCGATCCAACAGCAACGGCTCTGCCGTAGCAATCTGCTTCCTGTCAGCAAGCTGCCCTAGCGACATCGTGTCAGCATCAATGATCAAATCCTCAACCAGCAAGTCGTCACCTTCGGCGGAGGTATGTTGAAAATTTGAAACAGAGTCCACCCGAATTGAGTAGGGAATCTGCCAAGCCTGGTCTGTCAACCACTCGACGGCAGACAGATTATTGGCGGAAAACACGTCACCGTCATTGGGTGCCAATACAAACAAAATGGTGTCGTTTTTCGTATACGTCTGCTGCAGTGCCTCGAACGCAATTAATTGCGGATTTGTCTCACCAAAGAAAACACGGTAATCCGTCGTAAATTGAAGATTTCGGACACCGCTGACGGTCACCAAGAAAAGTAAAAGTGATCCCACAACAATCCACCACGGATATCGGGTAATCCATTCGGCCAGACGCAGGACTCTGTGATCATTCATCGAAGCAGATGATTCCCGGGCGAAACAATACTTCTTATCACTGGTCCAACAATGGATTCACTACCCCATCCAAGCATCCCAGATCAAGCGTTGAGTGTGAACACCCGGTGGGCCCTCAGGCGAGGGCCCACCGGGTGTTCACAGACTTAGGAAGTCAGATTGTAACCCCGCTCCGAATGGGCAGTGATATCGAGCCCCTGCGCCTCATCGTCATCGGTAACGCGTAAACCAATGATCCGATCAAGCACTTTCAGAATAATCAGACTGACAATACCGGTATAGACCATCGTTGCCAAAATTCCGATCAACTGTGTTTTGACCTGTTGGCCTATGCTGACTCCTTCGGCAAGGCCTGCACCGCCGAGACTTTCGGCGGCGAAAACACCCACCAGGATCGCGCCAACAATACCCCCTACCGCATGCACACCGAACACATCGAGCGAATCATCGTACCCAAACGCTCGCTTAATCTTGGTCGACGCGAGAAAACAAAGCATGCCAGCGGCAATACCGATCACCAATGAACCCATGGGGCCCACAAAACCACAAGCCGGTGTGATACCGACCAGGCCCGCCACGGCACCAGATGCTATGCCCAGCACGCTCGGTTTGCCGTGGACTACCCATTCGCTGAACATCCAGGCCAGCGCGGCGGCTGCGGTTGCAATTTGTGTGACCGCCATCGCCATTCCGGCAACACCGTCCGCGGCCAGCTCACTGCCCGCATTAAAGCCAAACCATCCGACCCACAACATAGCCGCTCCCATCAACGTGTAACCCAGATTGTTGGGGGGCATTGCGGTATCGGGATAACCCTGCCTTTTGCCTAGTACCAACGCAGCCACCAGACCGGCCATGCCGGCATTGATATGAACGACCGTACCGCCAGCGAAATCGAGAATGTCGTAGCTGCCAAGCCAACCACCACCCCAAACCCAATGACTAATCGGCGCATAGACCACCAACACCCAAATCCCCATGAACCACAACATTGCCGAAAACTTCATTCGTTCTGCAAATGCACCCACAATCAACGCGGGAGTAATGATGGCAAACGTCATCTGGAAGGTCATGAATACCGTCTCGGGGATCGTGCCCGTCATGGCATCAACCGTAACCCCTTTAAGGAACGCTTTACTAAGACCGCCCCACCACGGCCCATCGTTACCGAATGCAATCGAATAACCGACTAAGACCCAGAGAATCGACATCAGTCCGGTAATCGCAAAACACTGCATCATCACAGACAGGACATTTTTGCTCCGCACCATGCCGGCGTAAAAAAGGGACAATCCGGGAATGGTCATAAACAGCACCAATACGGTTGCTGTCATCATCCAGGCGGTATCACCCGTGTTCAACTCATCTGCCCGCGCGCCCGATGAACCGAGCAACAATGCGGTAAAAAAGCCTAGCCTAGCCTAGCCTAGCCATTACATCTTTTCCCTTTATCAAGGGTCTTTTCCTTTTGATCACTGTTGTTGTCATAACGCATCCGCACCGGTCTGTCCGGTCCGGATGCGAACCACTTCCTCAATGTCGGTCACGAAAATTTTTCCGTCTCCAATTTTCTCGGTCCGCGCTGCGGTTACGACCATCTCCACCACCTGCTCTAACAAGTTTGCGTCAACGGCAACCTCCAGTTTAATTTTCGGCAAAAAATCCACCGCATACTCAGCGCCGCGATAAAGTTCCGTGTGGCCTTTTTGACGACCAAAGCCCTTAACCTCCGTCACTGTCATTCCCTTCACCCCGAGTTCAGACAAGGCATCTCTGACGTCGTCCAGTCGAAATGGTTTGATTACTGCGGTTACCATCTTCATCAATAATTACCCGCCTTTTTGTTTGATTGTTTCCCTTTCCCGGACCCATGGATCAACGGGGCTCACCCATTAGCAAGCAATTACCGTGCCAACTCGAACGCAGAGAGGAAACCCAAGTAATAACAGTTAAACGACGCGGTGAGCGGATCCAACTTGGCTACCAAGGAAGGTCGGAACCGCCCCCCTATGGTGCAGCTTAAGGGAATAGTGCAACAAAACCGGGACAGGACGATTAACAGATAACGATGACAGCAAGGCAACATCCATCATGGCCAGTCAGGATGTCATCAGGTCGTAGGCCCGTTCGTTGTGTATCGCAAGACCCAAGTCCGCTTTTCCCTCTGCCGCTTTCACTCTCAACCCCATCACCGCAACCTCGGCAACGATGAGGCCACGACTGTCCATGGCACTACATCATTCACCGGCCTCCCGCATCATATTACGGGCAATCACTAATTGCTGGATCTGACTGGTACCCTCGTATATGCGGAACAACCTTACGTCGCGGTAGAAACGCTCAATCCCGTATTCCGCCATATAGCCTGCACCACCATGAATTTGCACCGCTCGGTCAGCCACACGACCGACCATCTCAGCACAAAAAAGTTTGCAACAACTCGCTTCAGTCACCACAGGCAATCCACTATCCCGCCGACGTGCCGTCTCCTCAACCATACAACGCGCAGCATACGCTTCGGCTCGACTGTCTGCGAGCATCGCCTGTATCAACTGAAATGCGGCGATTGGCTGACCAAATTGTTGCCGTTCCATCGCGTAACGCAGACTGTCATCAATCAGACGTTCGGCTGTTGCAACACACACCGCCCCAATATGGATACGACCACGATCAAGCACTTTCATTGCCGTCTTGAAACCCACCCCCTCGGCTCCACTGATCAGCGCATCTGCACTGACGCGGCAATCAGTGAACGTGACATCGGCCGTGTGCGCACCCCGTTGTCCCATTTTTCGATCCCAGGGACCGATCGTGATTCCGGGAATATCACCTTCGACCAACAGCGCGGAAATACCCTTAACACCATCCGTCTTTGGCGCCGTTCTCGCAAACACGGTAAACAAACTCGCTTCCGGGGCATTGGTGATGTAGCGCTTGGTTCCATTAATGACGTATTGGTCACCTTCGCGGCGTGCCGTGGTTGATATTGACGCTGCATCCGAACCCGATTGCGGTTCCGTCAGGGCAAACGCGCTAATAATCTCACCACTAGCGAGTCGTGGCAGGTAGTGATTCTTCTGTGTTTCGGTTCCATCGATGATGATGCCGTGCGAACCAATTCCGTTGTTTGTGCCAATCACAGATCGAAACGCAGGCGAGGTGCGGCCAAATTCAAAAGCGATCTGAACTTCATCAAACATACTCAGGCCGAGTCCACCGTACTCTTCGGGAATGGATAAACCGAACAGCCCTAGCGTTCGCATCTCCTCCACCACGGACTCAGGAACAACATCGTCCTCAGCTACCTGCGCTTCGAGCGGAATCAGACGTTCACTAACAAAACGTCGGACTGTTTCACGCAATTGGCCAAGTGTCGCCTCATCAAGTGCCATTCAACGCCCCCTTCTCTGATGTGGTGTTTCGTACGGATTCAAGTCTAACTCCCAACGCGGTGGTGATCCGCAAAGCATCTGATCAACATTTACAACATGCTGACAGTTCAATTGATCATTCCGCCTGACACGCTTCGGACATTACATGACCCCACTTGAGCGCTCACTCTCGGTCAACTATTCACCCAGCACTCATCATAAAGGGACTAACTCTCGTGTTTTGTGGACAAAAGGCGCTCTACTTGTGTACAAGTAAGCTCTACATCAAACAATGCTTCTGACTAGAGATTCCTACTTTCATGCACTACGATGCAATCAAAAATGAACATGGCCTGAAACATGACCCCTTCAAGGCCCTAGTGGCACCACGACCCATCGGTTGGATATGCAGCGTCAGCGAAGACGGCATCTGCAATCTAGCGCCGTACAGCTTTTTTAATGCCATCAGCGATAGACCTCACTACGTCATGTTTGCATCAGCCAACATAAAGGACAGTGTGCGTAACATTCATGAGACCGGTGAATTTACCTGTTCGATGTCGAACTGGGACACCCGCGAGGGCATGAACATTTCCTCTGCCCCAGTTCCCCCCGGAGTCGATGAGTTCCCGCTCGGTGGCTTAACCGCGACCGCATCCAACTTCGTACGCCCCCCTCGAGTCAAAGAAAGCCCCGCAGCACTGGAGTGCCGTCACTGGAAGACCATTGAACTACCCGACGTAAAACCCGGAACCGATAGTGGCCACTTTGTCGTTATTGGAGAAGTAATCGGCATTTATATCGATGATAAATTTATCGAAGACGGCATCGTCAACACCGGCGCCATGCAACCCATCGCACGCATGGGCTACATGGAATACGCGGTGGTAAGGCCAAACACCGTATTCACACTAAACCGTCCAGAAATGAACCCAGACGGGACCGTTGCCAATTCACAGTCCGACAGTTGGGACGGAACTTACGGATAGGAGCGCGCTACTAATTCGTGTACCCGTCTCGCCGTTGCGGCAGCTTACGGTTCAGGATGCGACTCGCAATCATTGTCCGCAAAATCTGCGCAGTGCCCCCCCCAATAGTGAACATTCGCGCATCGCGCACGATTCGTTCAATACCGGTGTTGCGCGAGTACCCCTTCGCACCAAATACCTGTAAGGCATCGTTAGTCACCCGAATCGCCATCTCAGACGCAAACACCTTGGCCTGCGCCGCAAGCAGTGCGTCCGGAAATCCCGACGCCCCGTCAATATCCGCACTCCTTGCCGCGCGGTAAATCAAACCCCTGCTGGCCTCAAGCTGTATGGACATATCCGCAAGCATCCATTGCAGGCCCTGAAATTCAGCAATGGGTCGACCAAACTGCTCGCGTTCATTGGCATAGGCTAAAGCCCGCTCATAGGCGCCGAGCGCAAGTCCAAATGCCACCGTGCCAGCGCCGACCCGTTGACTGTTGTAAGCCGTCATAAGGTCCGCAAATCCTTTTTTCAGGCCGCGTGGTGGTAATACAAGATTGGCCGGTGGGACCACCATCTCTTCAAAGAATACCTCGGCTTCGGGAATACCGCGCAATCCCATGGTGGGCTCACGTTGACCAATGCGAAGTCCCTCTGTTTCATCACGTAGTGCAATGAAGCCACCGATACCCTGCTCTTCCCCCGCCTCGTCGAATACTCTTGCAAATATCAGATGCAGTCTTGATACACCCGCACCGGTAATCCAATGCTTGGCACCATTTAGCACATAAACATTACCGCGCTTATCAGCGCGGGTTGTCATCTCTGTTGCCGCACTGCCGGCAGCGGGCTCAGTGATGCAAATCGCTGGCTTATCGCCCGCCAATACCAGATCAGCAGCCAGTTTTTTTTGCTCGTCAGAACCGTAAGCCATAATCGCGCTGATCGCACCCATGTTGGCCTCGACCGCGATGCGGCCGGTGACACCACACTCTTTCGCTATCTCCTCAATCAGAAGAACCGCATCCAAGTAGGACCGACCCTGGCCCCCATAGATTTTCGGGACCGTCATGCCAAAAAATCCTGCTTCCACCATCTTGTCAACGGTGTCCCAGGGATACTGTTCACTCTGGTCAGTTTCTAGTGCTCGCTTGCGCACATGGTCTTGGGCAAATTCCCGCACCCGCGCTTGCAGGGTCCGTTGATCGGCAGACAATTCGACTGTCACGGCATGGGTCTCCTTCGGTTGAAGACCGAATCATAGCTGGAAATACCTGTTACATCTCCCTCATCGCCACGTTGCACCCGCTGGGCTCAGCATTGACAATGTGCACCGGCCCAGGAGCTCTGATTATGTTTTACGACCAACGCGGCTTACCCCTAACGGCAGCCAACGAACAAGCAGTCCTCTCATATGACGCGACGATTAATGCGTACCTGGGATTTCAACTGACGACGGGAACACATCTCAAAGAGGGCTTGGCAGCGGACGACAATATGCCCATGCTACACATCCTACGCGGCTATTTCATGAAACTCTTTGCCGTACCCGCGCTCGAGGACAAGGCGCGACAATGCCATGAAGCAACTAGCCGCGCGATCTCCGCCTGTGGCTCGCATCAACGTGAACAACTGCATCACCGGGCGCTAGGGCGATGGTGTGATGGTGATTGGCAGGGTGCGAATGCGGCATGGGAACAAATCCTGCTGGACCACCCAACCGACGTGTTGGCTATCCGCTTGGCGCATTTCACTCATTTTTATTCAGGCGATGCAAGGCGCATGAGAGATTCCGCGGCCCGTGTTCTACCGCACTGGGATACGAGTGTACCGGGATACGGCTATATCAAGGGCCTCTATGCATTTGGGCTTGAGGAATCGGGCGATTATCAGGCCGCTGAGCGCTGGGGACGTGAGGCGGTTGACGACAATCCCTCAGATATCTGGGCAACCCACGCGGTGACCCATGTATTCGAGATGCAGGAACGTCACGACGAAGGTATGGCCTGGATCGATGAACTCAGCAAACAATGGACGGGCATGAACAATTTTACTTTTCATCTCTGGTGGCACCGTGCACTTTTCTCTTTAGAAAAAGAAAGCTATGACGAGGTGCTAACGTTGTACGACACCCAAATTCGAGCGACACAGACTGAGGAATATCTCGACATGAGCAATGCGATTGCGATGCTTTGGCGGCTTGAAAGCCGTGGCGTCGACGTGGGCGATCGCTGGGAGGAACTGGCTGATCTCAGTGAACAACGTACCCAGGGGCATCTGCTGTGCTTTGCCGATGCCCATTTCATCATGGCGCTGGCGCGTGCCGGACGAACTGAGGCTATCCAAGAAATGCTAGCATCATTGCGGCAGGCTGCGCACCGCGATGACACGCAGTGCCAGGTCATCGCGCGTGTCGGTGTCACACTTGCTGAGGCCATTGTGAGTTTTCACGAAGGACGCTTTGACGCGGCGTTTGAACACCTGTTACCCGCACGATACGACGTGATAGCGATCGGTGGAAGTCATGCCCAAAGAGATCTTTTTGCTCTAGTGCTGACGGAGGCTGCTGTGCAAGGGAAACGGGCTACCGACGCCCGGGCCCTCCTGGCAGAGCGTATTGGCCTGAAGCCGAAAAACCCACATGCCTGGCGCCGTTATGCTGAAGCACTCGAGTTGGCAGGTGACGCCACAGCGGCCAAAACTGCTCGGCAACGATGTTCAACCTTGCTTTCCGCGTAACATCCACTGTGCTCGTGGAATGAACAGCAGGCGTGACGCGCGTAATGACTGACGACGACACACTAGTACCGACGGGTTACGTGGATAACCTCTTTGACCTCGCGGGTCGAGTTGCGATCGTGACCGGAGCGGCGAGCGGTCTGGGCGCGGCAATTGCGACAGGCTTCGGCCAATTGGGTGTGCACGTCATCCTGGCAGACATCGACACCGCTGGGGCACAACGTGTCTGCCGTACTATTAATGCATCGGGGGGTACCGGTGAAACCCTGGCGTTGAATGTAACCGACAAAAAGCAATGCGACAGTGCAGCAAAAGAGATTCGGCACCAACTTGGGCATATCGATATTCTGGTTAACAGTGCCGGCAGTGCCCATCGCAGTCCGGCGGAGGACTTTCCAGAGGCACAGTTTGATCGCATCATCGAACTCAACCTAAAAGGAACCTATATCCCCTGTCAGTCATTTGGCACCGTCATGCTGGAACAAGGCAGAGGGAACATCATTAATATGGGGTCGATCGGCTCATACGTTGCGTACCCTTGGGCCAGCGCCTACTTAGCATCGAAGGGCGGTGTTCTCCAACTGACGCGCGCACTGGCCCTGGAATGGCGGGATCGAGGTGTCCGCGTCAACGCGATCGGACCTACGCTCATGGAATCTCCGCTGACCACCAACGCCAGACACTCAACCTCGGTGACTTCTGATTTCATCGAACAACGCATGATTCGACCACGATTGGGATTACCGCGTGAGCTGATTGGTGCTGCGGTGTTTCTCGCAAGCGATGCGTCACAACTCGTCACTGGCCATATGTTGATGTGTGATGATGGCTATCTCAGCGCATGACCATGAACGCCGCTCAACTCACACGTTGTGAATGGTGTGGCGAAGATCCAGCGTATCGCGCTTACCATGACGGCGAATGGGGAGTGCCTCTGCACGATGAACGCTCTCTATTCGAACAGTTGTGCCTGGAGGGGCAACAGGCAGGTCTCAGCTGGATCACTGTACTTAAAAAACGCGACCATTACCGAAAACGGTTCCACCAGTTCAATATCGAGTGTGTTGCACGAATGCCCGATCGTTCAATCGAGGCAAGACTGCACGACAGCGGTCTCATTCGAAACCGACTCAAACTGTATGCAATACGCAAGAATGCACAGGCAGTGCTAAATCTCTATGAAAGTGGTTATACATTGAATTCATTCCTGTGGAACTTTGTCGAGGGCACGCCCATCGATAACCACTTCAGGACTCAATCTGAGGTGCCTGCGAATTCTACAGACAGCGACGCGATGAGCCGCGAACTCAAGCGCAGCGGGTTTTGTTTTGTCGGCACAACTATCTGTTACGCCCTAATGCAGGCCACGGGCTTGGTCAATGACCATCTGGTCAGTTGCTACCGGCACGACCAACAAACCATCCACTAATGATTTTCACCCGAGCCCATCGACAATCAATTTATCGCTGACTACTGATCAATAACGAAAACAGGGCTGTCCCTCGGGTGGACGGCACAAACCCTGACTGACGAGGAGAATGGAGGATGCAATTATCTAACAAAGTGGTCGTGGTAACCGGCGGTGGGCGTGGTCTCGGCCGAGCCTACTGTGAAGCCGTAGCGAAAGAAGGGGCGAGCGTAGTCGCCGCTGATATTCGGGACACCAATGCCACGGTTGATGCGGTGACATCCGCTGGAGGGCAAGCTATTGGTCTTCACCTTGACGTCACCGATATGGAGAGTTGTCAGGCAATGGCTGACGCGGCCGTGGCAACGTTTGGAAGAATAGACTGCCTGGTTAACAACGCAGCGCTTTACGGCGACATCGACGGAGGACGCTTTAATCAGATACCCGAAACACAGTGGGACCAGGTAATGAATGTCAATATAAAAGGTATATGGCAATGCTGTAAGGCCTGCGTACCCGCCATACAGAATGCCGAAGGCGGGAGCATCATTAACATCTCCTCACTCGCCGCCACTTATGGCATGCCCTACGCGCTTGACTATGCGATGTCTAAGGCAGCGGTCATTGGAATGACTCGGAGCCTGGCCCGTGAACTCGGACGCAACTGGATTCGTGTCAACGCCGTCGCACCAAGCGCTGTTCTGACGGAAGGTACCAGCGAATATATGGGCGAGAAACGCGACAAAGCACTGGAAGTGATAGCGAAAAACCAGTCGCTGCAAGCCAATCTGGAGACAGACGACCTGGTTGGCACCATCATATTTCTGGCGTCCGATGCGTCCAAATTTATCACCGGTCAAACGATCATGGTTGACGGCGGTACCACCTTCTTATAGCCGCGTTAGGCTGGCACCTTACCAACCTACCGCAGTGGCATTGCTAAAAGTGGGAGACACAGCCTCCATCAACGGTTAACACTTGACCGGTAATGTAGGAGGCCTCGTCGGATGCTAGGAATACGGCAGCCCCAGCAATCTCATGGGGCTGCCCCCAGCGCCCAAGTGAGGTCCTACCCTCCAGCTTATGACGAAGAGCCTCATCGGCCTGCATTGTCGCGTTGGTTTCCGTTGCAAAATACCCTGGTGAAATCGCGTTCACCGTGATGCCGTACTGGCCGAGGCTCACGGACAGCATGCGCGTCAGTGCTTCCAGACCGCCTTTAGAGGCGGCGTAACTGGGCCCATGGGGCAAACCAACGGCCGAGGCAAGCGCACTCATGTTGATGATCCGCCCAGCGTGCTGAGCCCGCATAAATGCGGCCGCTGAGCGACTGAGCGCATACACGGCCGTCAGGTTAACCTGTAACAAGGCCTCGAAATCAGTCGCTTCGACTTCATCGATGGTGCGACGATCCCGCATGCCAACGTTATTGACCAGGATGTCCAATCGACCATGAACACGCTTGATTCTCTTCAGCGCGGTATCCATCGCTGTCTCATCAGCGACGTTGAAGACCAGTGACTCAGCTGTGCCGCCCACAGCCTGAATCTTTTCAACCGCCTGCGTCACCTGAACACTGCGCCTGCCATTCACCAAAACGGTAGCACCCGCCATAGCCAAGGCCTTGGCTATTTCGAAACCGAGCCCTCGACCACTTCCAGTGACCAGAGCTACTTTGTGGGTTAAATCAAACATCTATTTCCAATCGATACTTAATGCATACAATGATCCGACGCCCATAAGTACTGACCCGGTCCGCGACAACACCCAACGGTCAAAGATTTCCCGGCACGCCATAGGCCGGCGCCGCATCAGGATCGTTGGCTCGTGTCAGGTAGTCCTCCAGTTGCGACGCATAGACCTGCCAATGGGCGCGCAGTGCTTCGACCGGATGTTCTGACCAATCTACTCGCAAGTCGACATGCGGCCAAGCCGCCCTCCCTGCACTAGCAAACCAGCCGGCCGTACAGACCCCATTTCACCCCCTCATCAAGTGCTGCTTCCAATGCGGTCAACAATTTTTCCGCCAGTGGCCCCCATGCCTGTTCAAAGCCAGACACCATCGCGCCTGGCACCCTCTCGTTCGACAATAAATTGCCCGCAGCAACGCAATCTTTTCCATAAGCCTCTGCATGGATGCCAAGCATCTTTTCCCCGGAACAAATAGCTCCAGCGCCCGTACGGCCAATCGCCAGAAGTTGTCGCCATTGGCTTTGATGCGCTGTACTGATCACTTTCGCGAACGCATTGACCGCACCATTCCCTTGTTCCATCGCATCGAGTACCGCCGGCCCGAGACAAGGATCAGTGACATTCTGAGTGAGCGCCGCTCTCACCCCGGTGCGCACGAATGCACAGCGACTGGCAACACAGATACTCGACGAAGCAATAACGATCCCGACCTCTTCGGATTCTGTACAGTGGGCCGCGATAGAAAATGTCATAAAGTCAGTTGCGTCCCGTTAACAAATGTCTCGCCAAATAATTATGAAAATCAATCACTGTACCCTCATGCTCGCTTCTCCCCAATGGTCCTGCAACGGCATTTCCAGAACGAAGCCCGACTTGCACGCGAGCGAGTATCGAGTGATCTTCGCGATTAATCGCCTTCCACTCATCGACAAACTGATCAATCTGTCCGACCGACAAATTCCGATCGTAAACTGACAACCCCCAACGAACGCAGACCTCATTTGCATTGAGTGGCTGAACTGCCAGGTAAACCAGCATATTGGCGCGTTGCGAAACCACTTGGCCTGGAAGCACAGAAAACAGCGTGGAGCAGCGCTGCTCCATGCGCGTGAGATCTGGATTATCCACTTCAAGGTCAAAATGCTCGGGATAATGTGCCCGGTAACCTGTCCAATCTCTCCCGCCATCCAGTTTTTCACACAGGCGAGTCGGTGCCATGGGTGCCAACGTTTGAGGATGCACCGTCGATAGATGATAGCCCTCCATGAAATTTTCAATCAGACATTTCCAATTGGTCGCCCACGTCTCCTGCGTTGAAAATACCTGGTGCATGGTGCCGGTGTGATAACGCTGCAACAAAATATCCAATGCCGTCAACCGCGGTCCTAACGGACTAGCCTCGCCATCAAGATTAACGTAGATGAATCCCTGCCAAATCTCACTGCGAAGACACTTGAGACGGCAGTTGTCTAACAGCGCTAATTGATCTGGCGTCGCGTTAGGAGCTCGGTCAAGAGTGCCATCTCGGTGATAGCTCCATGCATGGTACGGACAGACAAATCGACGCGCATTGCCGCTGCCACTAGCCACTATCGTGTTTCGGTGCCGGCAGACATTCGAAAGTACGCGAACATCATCGTCATCGCCACGAACCACCAGCAAAGGTTCGTCCAGTAGACCCAGTGTGAAAAAATCACCTGGCCCAGGTATCTCGTCGACGCGACCGAGACACAGCCACTGCCGGCGGAATAAAGATTCCACTTCAAGTGCAAAAAATCCTGGGTCGGTATACGCTTTAGGAGGCAGCGACAACGGAGCGCCATCAGTCTGCCGCTGAGTCTCCCAAAGTCGAATGGTTTGCGTTGTTTCGTTCTGTGTCATCGTCATTTGGCCAGCGCTTTTTTCGCATACGCCCATGCAAGAACACTAGGACTCATTCGGTATGACCCCGGTGACATCCACTTCAACCAACCATTCCGGACGCCCCAATGCAGAAACTACCAGATCGGTAGACACTGGATATACGCTCCGTAACCAACGACCCACAACGGGGTAGACCACATCGCGATAATCAATGTGAGTAACGTAAATCACGATTTTTCACACTTCCTCTAATCGACTGCCTGCTTCTTCAAGAAGTTGTTTCACATTGGCCATTGCCTGGACCGCCGGATCCCCGAGACCCATACTCTTTGCAGTATCCAGATGCTGACCGATCTGACCACGCACAAATACCGGTGTACCTCGGGCCACCACAACCTGACACAAGCCATTGTCCAGACGCTGTTCAGGGTAAGTATCTCGCGTATTAAATGGCCTGATTCGTTGATGCACCATCACGAACTACCTCCATCGTCCCTCTCCTCAGGTAGTGTCGCGCTTGTAGATGGCCTGAGTGTTCCGTTGGAAAACAATCCTTTGACACTGCTATCAGCGACGGGAGGATCTTTTGCTGCGACGTTACCGGACAGGCCAGCTGCCTGGGAAACACAGGCCAACGGGCTACCCCAGTCAAAATTGCGATATACCGCAGCCAGATTCGCAAACGGGGGCGATTGTGCGAATAATTGGAAAGTAAGCCGATGACCAGCATAGTCTGAATTCAGCAAGTCGCGCGCGAAAGCCAGCAGTTTCCTGCGATCATCTGCCAGCCATTCTTCATTAATAGAATAAAACTTCCGCAACCACTTACCGGTCTCAGGATGACGGAAACTTGCCGCATCAGGCGTTATACAGATCTGGCCGCCGCACAGTTCGCGGGCGATATGCATCATCGCCGGTAACCCCGTCCCGGCATGCACTCGCCCGGTGTAAAGAAGCGACTGATTGGGCATGAGTAACCCGCCGGGGCTTTGCTCAGCTGTTGCAACCGCCGCTGTGAGATGCGCATTAATACCTTCTCGATAAACCGCCAGTTGGGACAACTTTTCCTGCACTGCCTGTTGCTTATCGAGACCGGTCTGGCGAACATTCAACAATGCGGCACCGATCATGAAATCCGCCATGCGAAGACTTCGCTGAACAAAAGCAAAAGCGCTGTACCGATGCAGCGTGGAGCGAATGTAGACAGCCGCTTTGGTATGACGGTAAAAAAGGACGTTCTCCCAGGGAATCAGCACATCGTCAAATACCACCAACGCATCCACTTCATCAAAGCGATTACTCAGCGGGTAATCCTCGATCGGCCCACGACCGGCGAACCCGGTGCGGCAGATCATTCGAATGCCTGGCGACCCTAGATCGCAAATAAACCCAACGGCATAATCGGACAACGCATCGTTACCCCAGTTGGCGATCGTCGGCT
The DNA here is from genome assembly GCA_905612355.1 of uncultured Gammaproteobacteria bacterium. Classification (GTDB taxonomy): domain Bacteria; phylum Pseudomonadota; class Gammaproteobacteria; order Arenicellales; family UBA868; genus UBA11791. The sequence continues at coordinate 7,291 of CAJQRU010000055.1, read as the reverse complement.
TGGTAAACGCCTGGTTAGCGTAAGGAGCGGCGGTTTCATATTTGGCACCACGCACCACGATGCCAGCATCAGTTTCACGAACCACGTGCAGCAACATGTCAGGATCTTGTTCCTGCGGACGTTTAGAGCGATCTCCTTTGGGGTCGGTATTGGCGGACACATGAAATGGGTCGGTGTCGATCACCCCGGCAATATGGTTTCGAATATTTTGTGAGTACTGCGGATCGACTTCGTTGAGTAATTCCTGGCCATCGTAGAGCGACCACATTTCACCGACAGTTTCGTCACCCACACGGGTAACCACACCACCAATCTCATCCAACACCTGGTCGGTGGCAGTTCGCTTGTCGTGCCAGTCCTGTTGCGTGTGTGGGAGTTTCAATCCAACAGCGAAGCTATCTCCATCCTCTTGATATGTCATGACATCACAAAACTGCCGCTCATGCTGCATGTCATAAATGCGGGCGCGTACGTCAACTAACGGCTTGAACATTGGATGGCAGGTTACGTCATCCACCTTCTCACCGTTAATCCAGACTTCCCGACCATCGCGGATCGAGTCTCTGTATTCGTCCCCTGTGCGAATCATGCGCTATGTTCCTTGTCCTCGTGACATACCGACCGATCGATCGCCCGAAATCCTCGGGCGTTGAATCGATACTACCGGTTCTGTCAGTGCTGGGACAACGAGATAATCTCAGCGGCCGCCCGGCGCCCTGTCAGCGCCGCGCCGTGGCAGGTGGAGAACTGATCAGGTGAAGTGGCCTCCCCGGCAAATAACAAACGCTCGTGAAGCGTCTGAGACAACACACCACGTTGAAATGATTGGCCAGGGGCTGCTGCCGAATAAGCACCTCTAATTAATGGATCACCGCGCCAGGCCGATTGGCGATCACCCTTAACATGGCGCAACAGATCGCCACCAAAGACATGGCGTAAATGATCTAAGACTACTGCTCTCGACGCATTTGGACCTGCCTTCTCTAGGTAATCGGCATAGCGCCCACCAACCAGTCCAATCACACAATCACGACCGTAAGGTCGAATGCTGAGTGACATCGGCTGATCATCAACAGGCATTGACACAATTCGTTCTGGTATTTCAGGGTCGAAGAGGGTCGCTGGAATGGATAATCGAATCCGGTTGTAGTTACCCAGCGGCAGTCCCGCAATCGCATCTAATGTAGTGGGTGGTAACTGCGGAACAAAACGGATCACATCTTCATTGAGGACCCCCGTCGACACTGTCATCACAACGAAGCGACTCGATAAATCGCCCCGAGTAGAACTTACTCGAATATCCCGGCGACTCCAGTCGATTTGGTTGACCATCGAGTTTAATTCGACAGGAATCTCTTTTGCCCAATGTGCCACCAAATCACCGTAACCATCTATCACTGGCCAGTTCTCATTGGTATCCACGTAATTAATCAAGTCACCAACTGCGACCTGATCGACATCAACAGATGTGTCGAGACTCACCCAGTAATTCAGCAGATCCCGCCATTCCCCTGCCTGATCAGTCGCTTCATAAAGTGAGTTGTCTAGACCCTGATCGCAGGATTTTCTAATGGCCTGAGTCCATTCATCACTCGCCCGCAACAAACGCGCCTTGGCCGAGTGATCGAGCCATGCACCGTGTTTGTTGACGAATTGCAGGCCATACCCATCGCGGGTGTCATAACGGAATCCCAGTTGATCAGCAATGGCAACAAATGGGTTGATGCTAGCCGAATGCATCCAGTGACAACCCAGATCAAACGGACTACCGTCCGGAAGGTGTTCGGTAAATGCACGCCCGCCAATACGGTGAGAGCCTTCTAACACCACCACGCTCAGTCCCGCTTCAATCAGGTCTCTGGCAGCGGTCAACCCGGCCGCCCCGGCGCCAACAACCACCACATCAAAGACCGATTGCATAACGAGTTCTAAGGAATAACGAGGCGATAACGTCCGATCTGCCGACGCCGACCACAGGATCCAAATCGGCAATGCGAATCCGCCAAGCGGCGTAGGGCGACAACATTATCTAGCAAAGCACTCATGTCAAGAGACACAGGATAGCGCAATCTGTTTTCGATTGGGCAACTAGTTGCCGGTTAAATGTCACACGATTCTTATTTCGTAACCATGACACGGCATCTACCGACTGACCACCACAACAGACATCAATAAACCCCTGCCAGGGTTAACGCTTGTTACTTTAGATCGATGAAGGACGGATTCATTCGATACGCCCCCAAAAAAGATCAGGCTGCCACGGGAAAAGAAACTATTTCAAATCCGCGGACCACCTTCAAAGGGGTCATGACTGAACCCGATTGGCTTTAGGTCCGCTGAGAACTCGAATGGGCTCAGGCGAAGACTCGCAACAGAAAACGCCGGCAGGAGAGGCCGCGCATCACGCTGGATGGGTTCCGGTAGCACACGCTGGGTGCTGAACGCAGCAATAACAGCCTGCGTAACACAAGCCGCTTAATCCGATGTCAGTTGACTATCTGAGTCTAGGCCTTTGCCAATGCCTGATCCAAATCGTCGAGAATATCCTCCGCATCTTCAATCCCCACAGATAACCGGACCAATCCATCACTCAGCCCACGTTTTCTCCGATCCTCCACCGGAACCTCGGCATGGGTCATGGTCGCCGGGTGGGTAATCATCGTCTCCACACCACCAAGGCTCTCGGCCAAATAGAAAAGTTTGACACTATTCATGAGGCGACGCCCTGCCTCAGTACCCCCGGTCAACTCGAAAGAAATCATGCCACTGAAGCCTGACATTTGTGCCTTGGCAAGGTCGTGTTGGGGATGAGAAGCCAGTCCCGGGTAAAGCACCCGCTCGATCTTTGGGTGCGCTTCAAGATACTCAGCGACCTTCCCTGCCGTTTCGGCATGTCGCGCCATGCGTAAATGTAAAGTCTTGAGTCCCATCAGATTGAGCCAACAATCGAAAGGACTTGAAACGGCTCCAATCGTTTTCTGGATGTATTTCATCTGGTCAAACAGATCTTGCCGATTAGTCACCAATACACCACCGATCAACTGATTATGTCCTGACAAATACTTAGTCGTACTATGCATCACAATATCGATACCAAACTCGAGCGGACGCAGAAATACCGGTGTAGCAAAAGTCGAGTCAACACCAACGATAAGGTCGTGTTCTTTGCCGATCGCCACCATGGCATCAAGATCAGTGATCTTCAGCAACGGATTGGTTGGAGTCTCAAGCCACAGTAATTTAGTCTTCGGAGTGATCGCGTCACGGACGGCTTCGGGCTGAGTCGAGTCGACGTAGGTGAAGTCGATGCCATAACGAATCAAGATGTTATCGAAATGACGGGTCACTCCGCCGTAAACATCATCTCCGGCAACAACATGATCGCCGGCACTGACCAACTTCAATACCGCATCAACCGCTGACATGCCGCTGGCAAAACTGATTGCGTATTCCCCTCCTTCAATCGCCGCCAGATTCGCCTCCAACACCTGTCGCGTTGGATTCGAAGAGCGCGTGTAATCAAAGCCTCGATCTTTGCCAACCTCTTCGAGAACGTAGGTGGCCGTTTGATAGATTGGGGGGAGAATCGACCCTGTCGTGGGATCAGGGGAAATGCCAGCACGTACTACCTTGGTATCAAACTTCAATCTTGTTATCTCCTCAGCAAGAAACCATTCAGTTACGCAACTTTCTGTCGCTGATAGGTTATGAATTCAAGAACATCGATTTTATTGACAACACCAACCGCTTCACCGTTGTTAACGACAATAGCCACATTGTTCTCTTCGAACACGGACTGAATATCAGACAAACGGGTATCTGGTTGAACTTGGCCATTGAGAGGTTTGGCAATCTCCCGCACACAATCGTCTAGGGAATGCTCACCACCGGCAACGGCTCTGAGAATATCCAACTCTTCAATCATGCGAAGGTCTCCTTTGCCCATCGTCATTGGCATTTGTGAGATCCCGAACCTTGCCATCTTCTCGACAATGTCCTTGATCGCATCAGCAGGATCGGCAAACACAACGGGTTTACCCACAAACTCAAGCAGATCCGCTACCGTGCCAACATCCTCTCGGGGACTGAAATAACCCATGTCCCGCATCCATTCATCGTTAAAACATTTGCTGAGATAACGATCACCAGAGTCGCAAACAATGGCAACAACGATAGCATCGGGGCCCAGTTTTCTCGCTTCAGCCAATGCCCCATGGAAGACAGTGCCCGTTGAACCGCCCGAGAAAATGCCTTCCTGTCGAGCCAACCGACGGGCCATAAAGAAAGAATCGCGATCTGACACCTGAACAACATCATCAATGACTGAAAAGTCCAAAGTTCCAACCATGAAATCATGGCCAATCCCTTCAACCCGGTAAAGACTGGGATCATTCCATTCGCCCCGGTAAAAAGCATCCCGGTAAATACTGCCTTCTGGATCCGGACACACAATACGAATCTCACGTCCTGACTCAGCAGCCTTTTCTTTCAGATACCGTGCGGTACCTGAGATCGTACCGCCCGTCCCAATGCCACCCACCAGGCAATCAATCCGTCCATCCGTGTCTTCCCAGATTTCTGGCCCGGTCGTCAGGTAATGCGCCTCAGGGTTATTCATATTGTAGTACTGATCAGTGTAAAACCCGCCGGGCGTTTCCCGAGCGATACGTTTTGCGACCTCAACGTAACTGTCGGGATGGTCATGGGCGAGGTCAGTTCGTGTGACAATCACCTCCGCACCATAACTCTTGAGCATGTCGATTTTCTCTTGGCTCATCTTGTCTGGAATCGTCGCGATGCAACGGTAACCACGGGCCGCTGCTACCATCGCAAGCCCAAGACCCGTATTACCAGAAGTGCTCTCAACCAGCGTGCTACCCGGTTTTAACAAGCCTTCTGCCTCTGCCCGCTTAACCATGTTGACGGCCATTCGGTCCTTGACAGAACCAGTGGGGTTAAGGTTTTCCATCTTGGCAAATACTTGGGCCATACCCGCCTCTACAATATTGTTGAGACGGACTAAAGCGGTATTCCCAACCAGGTCGACTATGCTCTCGTAATATTTCATTTCACGATAATTCCCAGTGCTAGATAAGAAACAGCGGCACAGTTACCGACTGGCCTGATATTCCGCCAGTTCGGTCACGGCCTCAAGTGCCAGCTCAGTGTCCTCATCATCAGTAAAAAATCCCGGGGCAAAACGAATCGACCCGTTACGCTCTAACGTACCGTAATCTCGGTGCACCAAGGGTGCGCAGTGTAGCCCAGGACGCACACACAGTCCGTGGTCCGCATCCAGCATCGCACCAGCCTGTTCGGCTGGCATTTCCCCGATATTGATAGTGAACGTGGCAACCCTGGGACTATTGCCTCGCGGCCCGTAGAGAATCACACCGGGCAGGTCGGCAAACGCCTCAATCAGCCGACGAGTCACGCCAACTTCTTGCTCATGAATATGAGTCAATGCCACCTGAGTTGCCTCTTGATGTGATGCACACTCAGCGCCGTTCTTATCTAGTAACTGATTACCCAGCTCGGCGAACCACCGCTGGGCTGCATTCAATCCGGCAATGCCCGGGATCGATACGGTTCCGGCTTCGAGTCGATACGGATAGTCATCCGGATGAAAGTCGGACACGGAATTGACCCCCGTACCACCAGTCTTCGTTGGCTGAATATTGACCCCTTCTCCAACAATCATCCCACCCATCCCCGAGGGTCCAAAAAGCCCCTTGTGTCCGGTGAAGACCAGTACGTCAATATGGCAACGATGCATATCGATCGGAACAACCCCGGCAGTCTGGCACGTATCGACCACGAAAAGTGCATCGGTCTCTGCCACCACACGACCGATACTTTCAATATCCTGTAATGTCCCGAGCACATTAGAAGCGTGATTGACTACTACCATTTTTGTCTTAGCAGTGATGGCTTTACGCACATCCTCTGGATCAACATAACCCGCACCGTCACCGCCAAGCCGAGTGACCGATACCCCGCCGTCTCTTTCCATGTGATTGGCCGGACGCAGTACCGAGTTGTGTTCCAGCCGCGTAATGATGACGTGGTCACCCGATTCCACTAGGCCCCTAAAGCAAAGATTCAAGGAGTCGGTTGCGTTTTGTGTGAACACGACACGTCCGGAATCACCAGTGAAACTAAAAAATCCGCCGATTAATCGGCGAGTCTGTCCGATCATAGTTTCGGCTTCGACCGCCAACGTATGCCCGGATCGCCCCGGGTTGACGCCGTAAGCGCGGAAAAACTGATCCATATACTGGTAAACCGATTCAGGTTTCGGCCACGAAGTGGCCGCATTGTCAAAGTAATAGTGTTCTTTCACCCCGTTATGTCTCCTCAATCAGATTTGCAGCAGCCTCACCCAAGATGATGTGGCCGCAGCCTAGCGTGCCTGGACCATCCAGTAGATGATATTCCTAATTAACCCGCTTAGGAGTGGTTTATTTTTTTATTATTTCCTTTTAATTAGTTAGAAACGTTTTTATTAAAAACTTACGCAGAACATTATTCTTCTCTCTGCCAACCACGATTATCGTGGCCAGCTCTCTTCTCGTGATCCTATTCGCCCTAAATACCCAGATCGGCACTGGCACTTTTTGGACGCCTCGATTCGTCCAGGCCCATACCCCTTTGATAGCGATCGCAACAAAGGTTAGGTGCCGTATGTGTTTCATCGATCGGCATAACCACGTTCGAGTCATGACCATTAGAAGCGGCAAGTGAACTGACTATGCTGTTGCCAACATCCGGTCGTTGAACTCGCTACTCGCCATCGGATACGGGTTACAAAAACACACTTACACTGTGGCGGCGCATTCCGATAATCACACCCGGTTATACGCGCACGTCTACATCATCGCAGCAACCCATCGAGTAGACTCTTCGGTTCTATTCCAATCGAAAGCATTCCCTGCAATATGGTCGATTCGTTTGACGTATGTATCATCGGTGCTGGTAATGCCGCACTTTGCGCTGCCATTTCGGCAGCGGAAAATAACGCCCGCACACTGGTATTGGAACGCGCGCCGCAGGAAGAAAGCGGCGGTAACAGTCGATTTACCGCTGGTGCTATTCGCTTCGCTTACAACGGTACGGACGATTTGCGTGAGATCTGTGATCTTTCCGACGAGGAAATCCGCACAACGGAATTCGGCACCTACACAGAAAATCAATTCTTCGACGACATGTTTCGAGTCACACAGTTTCGCTGTGACCCTGACCTTGTTGAAGTGCTTGTTCGCCAGAGTCGTTCGACTGTTGAGTGGCTACA